>JAGGRU010000018.1 GCA_021159425.1 Sulfurovum sp. | reverse complement strand
ACGGTACTGTATCCGAAAATAGAGTCTGAACCAGTACCATCAGAAGAGATCGATGTGGTTATTGTGGTCGGCGGGATTGATTCTGTGGAGAATGTATTTGATGAAAAGCTTTTGACTTATCTTGAAAAAGTGAACTATCAGAATATTGTGTATGTAGGAAGTGAAAAAAATAGAAGCTTCTTAGAGCAAAATCTTGAAAATGTTATAGTACTGGAAAATATCATTTCTGATAAACTCAAAATTCAGGAAGATGCACTGAAGGGTTACTTGACTGATCTTTATCAGGCGGATATTGTAGGCAAAGAGGATATTAAACAATTGTATGAAATTACAGCCAATCAAATATTTTCGACACCTTACATTGTAAACCGTTCTCTGCCTAAAATAAACGAGAGACTTGATGTGGCAGATCCGTTCATCGTTGTGGATATTGGTGGAGCAACAACAGACATCCATTACAGTCGTGACCTGGTCAATGACAATATTATCTCTGAGAGTGGATATGACCGTTTGGTATTTAAGAAGCTTGGTGTGTACAAGTCGCGTGATAGTCTGGTGCATACAGCAAAAAACAATGAGTTTGTTTTTGAACTTTTGGAACATTTGAATGTGACAGAAAATATATTGGAAGAGCAAAGTGAAAAAGCTACCCGTACATTAATGCAGTTGGCTATTTTCTTGGTACTCTATAAAGTATCAAAACATCACGGTCAGTATGTTGAACTCAATCTTGATATTTTAAACAGTATCGTTTTAACCGGTGGGATCACGAAAGTATTGACACAGGATGAGGTAAATGATATTGTTTTGTTCTTTTACAAAAAGATCTTGCAGTTCCATCATGCACCTACAACACTTCTCGACAGCAATTATGAAATATGGACCTACGGGTTATAAGAAGGAGTAAAGATGTCAGTAAACAGTATTAGAAATTTATTGGAATTGGCGGTAAAATATAAACCGGAAAAGATCGGGCTTATTCATGGATCTGAAACATTCACTTATACCCAACTTGTAAATAGAGTAGATCAGATAGCGCATTATTTGACAACTATAGGCTTGAGTAAAGGCAGCAGGGTTGGTATTTACTCCAATAAAAGCTCCTCTCAGGTGATCGCTATTTTGGCGTTGCTCTCCACAGAATATGTGTTTGTACCCATTACAAGATTACTTAAATCAGAACAGGTGAAGCACATCATAGAAGACTGTAATATCTCTTGTATTATCACCGATAAAGCAAAGATAGAAAATATCAAAGCCATAGATTTTAAAGGTAAGATCATCTCTTATGAAGCCAGTGATGAGAGTGATGTCTCTTTTGAAGAGATCTATAAGTGTTATACGGCTGATATCAGCTGTGATATTAATGGGCATGACAATGCTGCGATCACTTACAGCTTCGGATCTACGGGTAACCCTAAAGGAATTGTTATAGACCATCGTGCATTTATAGACGGTGCACGTATTGTTTCTAATTATCTCGATATTAAAAGTTCTGATGTCATCTCCGGAATACTCTCTTTTAATCTTGACTACGGACTGAATCAGATCTTTACCTCTCTCTATAAAAAAGCGACACTCGTGATCCATAAATTTGTTCTTCCGGCAGATTTTTTCTCTCATCTCATTAACGATAAGATCACAGTTCTCCCTTTAATGCCGATACATATTACGCAAATGTTTGATGAAGATCCCCATCGTATTCCTCAAGCGGAGCATTTCAAAAATTTGAGAACCGTGACCTCTTCGGGTGGAAACATCACACCGTTAATGGTGAAGAACATCACTACCCATTTCCCGGATGCCAAATTTTACTCCATGCACGGTTTGACAGAAGCTTTCCGTTCAGCCTATCTCGACCCGTCACAGATCCATATACGTCCAAACTCCATTGGTAAAGCCATCCCTGATGTACAACTTTATATCATCAATGAAGAGGGTGAAGCCTGCAAACCAAGAGAAGTGGGAGAGCTCATCCACCGTGGTGCATGTATCTATAAAGGGTTCTGGAATGCACCAGAGGAGACAGCACAAAGATTTAAGAGTATTTCCATTTTAGATAAAGTAAGAAAACCCGAAGGACAATTGACAGATGAGATCGTCATTGCCTCTGGAGATTATGTCTATGCAGATGAAGAGGGGTATATTTATTTTGTTTCACGTCAAGATGATATGATCAAAACACAAGGGTACCGTGTAAGCCCTCATGAAATCGAATCTGTGGTCTATAATAATATAGAGGTGATTACAGAGTGTGCTGTATTTTCCATCCCAAATCCGGATATAGAAGAAGAGATCGTTATGGTATATGGCGGAAAGAATGAACTTGGACGAAATGAAATACTTTTTGAACTCAAAAAGCATTTGCCCAACTATATGCTGCCGGAACAGATAGTCTATAGAAAAAGTATGCCGCTTAAATCACTGCATGAAAAACAGATCGATAAAGAGGTACTTAGAAAAGAGTTTTTAGGTTAAGGATTTTTTCGGAATCGGAGACTTTAGTCCCGAACACTGGCGGAGGCAAAGCCTTCCGATTCCGAAAAACCCTTAATGGTATTGGATGTGCCCTTTACGCCTTTATACTTTGCAAGGCTTCCTTACAAAGCCTTGTGATTTCCTGAAAATTCTTCTCTTTAATAGCCTGTTTAGGTATGATCCAGCTTCCTCCTACACAGAGTACATTATCAAGAGAGAGAAAATCATTTAAATTTTTCAAATTGACGCCTCCTGTTGGACAAAAACGCATGGATGCAAAAGGACCAGAGAAGGCTTTAAGTGCTTCAACCCCGCCGGCCAATGTAGCCGGAAAAAGTTTACAGTGTTCAAAGCCATGATTTTTAGCCAACATCACTTCTGAAGCTGTAGCTACACCGGGAATAAGTGCTACATCAAGCTCTTTTGAAGTCTGCATTAATTCTTCACTGATACCGGGACTGAAGACAAACTCTGCACCATGATCAACTGCTTTTTTAAAATCACTTTCATTGAGAACCGTTCCTGCCCCGACATGCATCTGTGGCATTGCCTTTGAGATAGCCTCAATGGATCCCAATCCTGCCTCTGTACGGAGTGTGATCTCCATGATGGAAATACCACCTTCGAGTAAAGCTTCTGCAAGAGGTAAGGCATCATCTACACTGTCTAAGGCGATCACGGGAACTATAGGTGATATTTGCATCACTTCCTGGGCGGTCATGCACGCTCCTTTCCGCTGAGGTCAAACACACTTGCACCTTCTTCTGCTGTACTTATACTTTGACGAACCGATACAAAAAGTTCTCTGCCGAACCCATGCCTGTTTGTACTTAGATCCGGTACCTTGATACTGCGTGAATCCAACTCTTTTTTATCGACCAGTAACATGATCTCACCTTCTTTGGCATCAAAACGGATCATATCACCTGTTTTAACTTTCGCAAGCATACCTCCGTCAAGTGCTTCCGGAGAAAGGTGGATCGCGGAAGGTACTTTGCCTGAAGCACCTGACATACGTCCATCAGTGATAATGGCAACTTTGAAGCCTTTGTCCTGAAGTACACCCAGTGGCGGCATAAGTCCGTGCAGTTCAGGCATACCGTCTGCCTTTGGACCCTGATAACGTACAACTGCGATAAAGTCTCTTTCCAACTCAGCATTTTTAAAAGCAATTTGCAAAGCTTCCTGTGAATCAAAGACAATTGCCTCAGCTTCGATGATAAACTGCTCCGGCTTAAGTGCAGATGTTTTGATCACACTTCGTCCAAGATTTCCACTGAGCAGTTTAAGCCCACCTTCTGTGCTGAAAGGTTTCTGTACGCTCGCTACTACATTTTCATCCCGTGAGACTTTGGCACCTTGTTCAAATACCACAGCACCGTTATGGAGCGTCGGCTCGGCAATATATGCATCCAAACCTCTTCCTATGATCGTTTCAACATCATTATGGACAAGTCCGGCATCAAGAAGTTGAGAAATGACCACACTCATCCCTCCTGCTTCTCTAAAATGGTTTACATCTGCTTGACCGTTCGGATACATCTTGCAGAGCAGGGGAGTTACTTTGGAGATCGCATCAAAGTCATCCCAGTTAAGGATGATCCCTGCTGCTCTTGCCATAGCAATAATATGGATAGTATGATTTGTAGAGCCCCCCGTTGCCATAAGTCCGACAATAGCATTCACAAAACTTTTTTCATCAATGATATCGGCCAGTGGTTTATAGGTTCCTCTTAACTCTGTCATCGTTAATATCGTCTTTGCAGCGTGTGCGGTCAATGATTCCCGAAGGGGAGTGTTTGTATTGACAAAAGAGCTGTTAGGAAGCTGAAGTCCCATCATTTCAAGCAGCATTTGATTGGAGTTTGCTGTACCGTAAAAAGTGCAGGTTCCGCTACTGTGATAGGAAGCAGATTCAACTTTCAGTAAGGCATCTTCACTTACTTTGCCTTGTGCAAAATCCTGACGTACTTTTGCTTTTTGTGTATTACTGATACCTGAAGGCATAGGTCCGGCCGGTACGAACATTCCCGGAAGATGACCAAAGGCCAAGGCCCCGATGAGAAGACCCGGAACGATCTTGTCACAGACACCGAGATAAAGCGCAGCATCATAGACATTATGTGAAAGCCCTATGGCTGTCCCCATTGCGATATTGTCTCGACTAAAGAGGCTTAGTTCCATGCCCGGTTGTGACTGGGTCACGCCATCACACATAGCAGGTACAGCACCCGCTACTTGAGCCGTTGCACCCAGATCCATCAAGGTACGTTTGATAAGAGTAGGGTAGAGTTTATAAGGCTCATGGGCAGAAAGCATATCATTGTAAGCTGTAATAATTGCAATATTCGGGCTTTGCATCTCTGAAAGAGATGTTTTTTCATTCTCCTCCATCGGTGCCATGGCATGGGCGAGATTGCTGCATCCCAGTCTGTTTCGGTTTACCCCGTGTCCTTTGGCCAAAGCGATACGATCCAGGTAAATGGTTCTACTCTCCAAAGAGCGTTCACGTATTCTGTCTGTAACCTGTTGAATCACTTCATTCATCTGTAATATACCTCTATATCTTTGATATCTTGATTTAACACTGAGCGGATGGGCATCTTGTACATATCTTCTCCTGCTATCGCTTCTTGATAGACAGCACGTTTTTCTTCACCTTCAAAATGCAGATAAATATGATCTGCACTTAAGATCGCTGCACGTGTCAAGCTCATACGCATATGGGGTGCAGTTGTTGGTTCAATGGCTATACAGAGATCTTCATTCTTAAGATCAAAAGCCATTTCCAGTTTTTCATTATCAGGGAAAAGAGAAGCCGTATGGGCATCAGATCCCATACCTAAGATAAGCACATCGAAGGGAAACAGTGTTTCTCTCATCTTTTGAGAACATAACTTTTCAGCAGTTTTACTCTCTGCCTCTTCCTGATACATACTTATGAAAGTAGCTTTGCCTGCCTTCTCTTGAAGCAAATGTGTTTTAACAAAATGCTCATTACTGTCCGGGTGTGAAGCCGGTACCCATCTTTCATCACAAAGTCCAATACTGACCTTTTCCCATGCAAGAGAAGCTTTACTCAGTTTCTCAAAAAGCGGCTTGGGTGTACTGCCTCCTGAAACGAGTAAAGAAGCTTTTCCCTTTGTATCGATGGCATTTTGAAGTTGCTTCAAAATACTATGACTGAGTGCTTCTATAAGTCTGTCCTGTTCTGTAAAAACGTGTTCTATTCTACTCATCGTGCCAACTCCTACCGTCTCTTGCGATCAGTTGTATGGCAGCACTGGGACCATCGGTTCCTGCACTGTAACTTTTCATAGGGACGATCTCTTCACTCCAGCCGTCAAGGATAACATCAGCCCATTTCCATGCAGCTTCTACTTCATCAAGGCGCATGAAAAGTGTTGGATTGGCACGAATGACATCTAAAAGAAGACGTTCATAGGCATCTGGTTTATGTGACATGTTTAGTGGTGTGTTGAGTTCAAGTTCTACTTGTTGTAATCGCATTTGCTCACTTAAACCTGGGATCTTGTTCATTAATTGCAGCTGGATACTCTCTTTGGGTTGAAGTGAAATGACAAGTTTGTTCTGAGAAATACATTTCCCCTTATTTACAAAGATAGAGTGCGGGATCTCTTTAAACTGGATCACGATCTCTGAGTTTCGTTTTTGCATACGTTTACCGCTTCTCAGATAAAAAGGTACACCTTTCCATCGCCAGTTGTCGATGTCTACGCGAAGCGCAGCAAAAGTTTCTGTCGTACTCTCCTCTACGCCATCTCCTTCAAGATAACCAGGTACCGCTTCACCCTCACTTGATCCGGCAGCATACTGTGCACGTACAGTCTTGAATTCAATGTCTGAGGCACTCATAGGACGAAGAGAACGCAGTACTTTTACCTTTTCATCACGTACACTGTCAGCATCGAGTGAGCAAGGCGGTTCCATCGCGACAAGACAAAGCAGCTGCATTAAATGGTTCTGTACCATGTCACGCATGGCACCATAATCATCATAATAGCCCCATCGTCCTTCAACACCGACACTTTCAGCCACAGTGATCTGTATATGGTCAATATTGTTGGCATCCCAGAGCGGCATGAAAAATCGGTTTGAAAAGCGAAGAGCCATAATGTTCTGCACCGTGTCCTTCCCCAGATAATGATCGATACGATAGATCTGAGACTCATTAAAATACTTCAATACTTCCATGTTGATCACACGTGAGGAGTCAAGATCGCGACCGATAGGTTTTTCAAGTACCACTCGGCTTTGTGCCGTGATCAATTTCCAGTCACTTAGGGATTTACAGATCATGCCAAAAAAATCAGGTGCCGTTGAGAAATAGTTTATTCTGTCTCTATCGGGGTGGGTGCTCAAAAGTGCTTCAAGTCCGCTATAACTTTCATTATCCATAAAATTTATGGTGACTATGTGGAGTTGTTTTTTAAAACGATCAAACTTTTCCTCGTCAAAGGCGGTATCCGATAAAAACTCTTGAAGTTTTGACTTGACAAGGTCACAATGTTCTTCATTGCTCATAGGCACTCTGGCGGCAGTGATGATACGGCTTTGCTCGTCCAGATAACCGTTATTACTAAGATGGTAAAGTGCCGGCATCAGCTTTCTGAAAGCCAGATCACCATGCCCGCCAAAAATAGTAATATCACATAAATTTTCTATTATTTCCATTTGTTTCCTGCTTTAGGGCACCTATTATTAGAGGTACCCTTTAATATTATAATCTTATTTAAAAAAATTAGTATAGCTTAATATGTATAATTTTCTCTGAATATCAAGTGTTATTCGGAGAAGTGCATGAGCTTGATTTTGAGAAAGTGTTTAAAAGATTTTTAAAATAGATGAAATAAATATTATGCTAGTTAAAAAGATTTTCATTTTAGATTATTTTCCACTATAATGTAGATACATTGTAGATGAGTAAAACTATGAGAAATGGATATAAAGGCTAATAAAGTGAGTGATATATTTTATAATTGGAATAATGATAAAAATGAACTTTTAAAGAAAAGTGAAAGAAATATATCTTTTGAAATGGTTGTTTCGGTATTAAAGAGTCAAAA
>JAGGRU010000365.1 GCA_021159425.1 Sulfurovum sp. | reverse complement strand
GATGTATTATGCAGGGACAAAATTCTTCAATCTTGATGAAGATGAACATCATTAACAGGTGAGGCTTTGCCCACTTGTATGCTATAGAAGGTGCTAAAGTAGTACCTTCTTTTTTAATTATTACAGCCTAAAAAATCGTAGGCTGTATCTTTTCGTTATTCACACCGCCATCATCATTGACTTTTAATACCGTGTTCCAAAGTTTAGTCGCTATCTCCTGATAACGCTTAGAGGTTTCGCAATTAGGTGCCAAAACAGTAATAGGCAGACCAGAGTCTCCCCCCTCTCTTATGGCAGGTTCTATGGGTATCTCTCCTAACACTTCAGTATTGTAATTATCAGCCAAAGGCTGGGTGGTGCCTTTTCCAAAGATATCGTACTCTTTACCGCTGTCAGGACAGATAAACCCACTCATGTTTTCCACAATTCCTGCGATGGGGACACGAAGTTGTGTAAACATATCCAGACTGCGTATGGTGTCATCCAGTGCTACTTTTTGGGGAGTGGTGACACATACCCCGGCAGTAACCGGTAAACTCTGTGCAAGGGTCAACTGTGCATCTCCTGTGCCCGGTGGCATATCAAAGAGTAGGACATCGAGTTTATCCCATAAGATGTCTTCGAGCATCTGTTCAATAGCTTGTGTGACCATGGCACCTTTCCAGATGAGAGAGGCACCTCTCTCCACCAGTGAACCAATGGACATGACCTGTACATTATGTGCCATAATGGGTTTAATATTCTGTCCTAAAAAAACAGGTTGTACACCGTCTATGCCCATCATTCTTGGAATGTTGGGTCCATAGATATCTACATCAAGAAGTCCTACTCTTTTCCCCTGTTGTGCAAGTGCAATGGCAATATTTACTGTTGTAGTTGATTTACCGACACCACCTTTACCGGAGCTGACCATGATAAAGTTTTGAATATTTGGCAGTACATTCTTTCCATGTGAACTGGTTTCTCTAGGCATTTTAGGTTTCGTGACAGAAACATCTATTTCATACTCTCCTAACACGGAGATACGTTTGATGATCTCTTCCCGAAGCTGATTTTCTATTTCAGATGCAGAAGAGGGGATATCAAGTTCTATGGTTATTTGTCTGTCTCTGATAGTGATCTCTTTGACAAAACCAAACTCTATAATATTTTTTGTAAAACCGGGGTAGATGACCTGTGCAAGTTTTTCTTCAATCTGCTTTTTATTTATCATATTTGTCTGACCTTTTCTAATTCAGTGTTAGATGTTCCCTTCATTATATCTATTATAAGTATATATTTTATGAATATTCATATAAGAATTGTATTTATTTTGCTATGATTATGCCATAGTTATACAAGGATCTTTATATGAAAAAAGAGTTATCTATTTTTACTGGTATTTTTTTATTTTTGGCAATAGGCATGCACTTCAAAGAATGGTTGAGTCATCCTATTGACCATGTCATAGCACTGCCGACCGCAGGGGCATACGGCATCGGTGCTTTTCACCCCCTGATATTTACATTGATCGTCTATATCATCATTTCAATCTTCAGGGTGATCTTCAGCTTCTTTGAACGATCAAAATAAATCTACTCAGCAGGATTTATCTTCCGACTGAAAAGTCAAGTTGTGCGATGGCAATATAATAATCATAATAGGAATTTACCAACTCACCCAATGAGCTGATATACCCCTGTTGTGCTTCCTGAAGTTCTATGTAGTCTGAAAGATCATTCTCATATCGTTTTTGTGCCTGAATGAATTTTTTCTTACTGGCTTTTGCAATACTTTCAGAAAGTGTCACAGAATCTTTTGTTCTCCTCACACCCAAACTGGATTCGATCACCTGCCGTTTGATCAGAAGGCGTACTTCCTCTACACGAGAGGCTGCTTTCAGTGCATAGATCTTAGCTTCCTGTACAGAGGCATCCGTCTGATTCCCTGCAAAAAGATTCCATTTTAGATCAACCCCCGCTTGCCATTGTCTCTCCGGTGTCGAAAAAGCAAAATCATCATCTACACTCTGTGCTGTATAGTCTCCTCTGAGTGAAAGTGTAGGAAGATAACCCCCCTCTTCACTCTCTACAAGGGATTTCGAACTCTCTACAAGATATTTGGAACTTTTCAACTCGTATCGATGGTCATAAGCGAACCCTTCAAGTTGTGCAAGAGACGTACTGATCTGAGGGAGAGAATGACTGACATTTGGAAGATCCAGCTTCTTTTGAAAGAGCTCATATTTTCCATTATAGGGAACATATCCCATTGTTTGCTCAAGTATCGCTCGACGCAATTTGAGTTCATATTCTGAATTGTTTAATTCGAGCTCTGCCTGTGTTAACCGTACTGTAGCATCAGAAACATCGATGATCGTCTTGATACCGCTCTCATAATAACGCGTGGCACGTCTCAGTTGTCCCTTTTGTAGTTCAATATTTTTTTTATTGACTACGATCAAACTTTTTATTTTTAAAACATCATAGTAACGTGCTTTGATCAGTAAGATCTTATTGGAAATGAATTGATTCATCCTTGCTTGAAGCGCAGAGGCTTCCTCATCTGCAGCAGAAATTCTACCGCTTGTTTTCCCAAAGTCATAAATGAGTTGAGAAGCAGAAAGGCTGCCAATGAGTGTTTCGCCTTTTAAATTGTCTGAACCCTTAAAGTCTATCCCCTGGCCTCCAGCCCCGACACCCAGATCTAAACGAGGGAGATAGTAACCCTCTTGAAATTTTGTACGTTCTATGGCACCTTTAAAATCAAAGCGGCTCATATCGACATCCGGGCTGTGTTTGAGTGCAAGCTCTACAGCCTTATCGATGGTTAACGTTTTACTGCCTGCTGAGACAAACAGTGTTGCTGTTAGCAATCCTATCCCTATACTTTGTATCAAGTGTTTCATTTAAACCATCTCCCGTTTTGCAATTTCATCTTCTACGCTAACAAATTTTTCACGCATTGTCTCAAGCAGTACATACAGTACCGGTACAAGTAGTGTACTCACTAAAGTTGCGGCCAGCATTCCGCCAAGCAGACCCACCCCGATCGATTTTTGTGTGACGGCACCGGCACCACTTGCAAAAGCAAGTGGTATGACACCAAAGACAAAAGAGAGGATCGTCATCATGATGGCACGGAAACGCAGTCTTCCTGCCTGAATAGCTGAGTCAATAATACTTTTACCTGATTCACGCTGCTCTTTGGCAAATTCTACGATCAAAATAGCATTCTTGGAGGCCAGTGCGATCAACAGAACCAGCCCCACCTGCGCATAGACATTCAGTGGCAGTCCTGCCATCTTGAGTGCCCCCAATGCTCCGATCATTACAATGGGAACCGAGAGCAGGATCATCAAAGGCAGGATCCAGGACTCATACTGTGCGGCAAGTACCAGGAAAACCACTAAAGCGACAAAGAAAAAGACAAGAATCTGTCCATTTCCTGCAACTTTTTCCTGATAAGACATTCCTGACCACTCATACCCGTAACCATTAGGGAGTACTCGTTCAGCTATCTCTTCCATCGCTGCCATCGCTTCACCGGAACTACGCCCCGGAGCAGCTGAACCGTTGATCTGTATAGAACGGTAGAGGTTATAGTGGGAAATATTTTGCGGCCCCATCTGCTCCTTGATCGTGATCAGTGCTGTCATCGGAACCATCTTGCCCAGCTTGCTCTTAACATAGAGTTTAGAGATATCACTTTTATCAGATCTATACGCCTTGTCTGCCTGAATAAAGACTTTAAACACTTTCCCGTATTTGACAAAATCATTGATATACATAGAGCCCAGGTAAGTCTGCATGGTACCAAACAGCGTAGCAACATCAACACCCAGCGCATTGGCCTTCTTGCGATCAATTACAATCTCATACATGGGGTACGAGGGATTATAGGTAGTAAATGCTCCTCCTATACGAGGATCTGCATTGGCCTCTTTGATGACCTGGTTTGCATAGTACATGAAGGTACCCATATCTCCTGAGAGATAATCCTGTAACCTGAAGTCAAAACCACCCACAGCACCCAGTCCTGAGATTCCCGGCAAATTAAAGGCAATAACTGTAGCATCCGATATATGGGCTGTTTTGGCAAAAGTTTGTTTGATGATGCTCTCTACATCCAGACCCGGTGCTGTTCTTTCATCCCAGTGATCCAAATTCACAAACATCGCCCCGGCAGAACCATCAAGTGACGAAGTGATCATATTGAACCCATCAATGACAACAACATCTCTCACACCTTCAATGCCTGCAATGATCTTTTCAACCTCTTTACGAACATCCACGGTACGCTCGACAGAACTTCCCGGTTTGAGGTTAATTGCGACCACATATGCTCCTTTGTCCTCAGAGGGTACAAACCCTGTCGGTGTAGTGATGAACATAAAATAGAGGACGCCGAGTAAAGCAAAAAAGAGTGCCAAGACAGCATAACGAAGCTTGACAAGCAGAGTGATCAAAGAAGTGTATTTGTCAGTAAGCCAGCCAAACCCTCTTTCAAAGAGTTCAAATCCGACAAATTTCTTTTCATCAGGGGCTCGCCGTTTGATGATGATCGCTGCGATGGCAGGTGAAAGTGTCAAGGCGTTGAGTGATGAGACCAGAACTGCAAATGAGATGGTCAATGCAAACTGCTGATAGAGTGCACCGGTAATACCCGGTACCATCGATACAGGGATAAACACTGCAACCAGGACCAGTGTCGTTGAGATGATCGGACCGATCAGTTCGATCATTGATTTTTTAACGACCTGAGGCATGGTCAGTTCAGGTTCTTTGTACATGATCACCTCAACATTTTCCACCACCAGAATAACATCATCGACGACGATACCGATGGCCAGTATCAGACCAAAAAGGGTGAGGAAATTGATTGAAAAACCGGGTGCGACATACATCGCAACAAAGGCACCGATAAGTGAAACCGGAACAGCAACTGCTGCGATGACCGTAGGACGCCAGGATTGCAGGAAGATGTAGATAATGACAATGACCAGCAAAATTGCTATAAAAAGATTAGTGACAACATTGTCGATAGCTACATTGACATATTGTGTCGTGTCATAAGGAATAGAATAACTGATCCCATCAGGAAAACGGCTTTCAACTTTTTCCATCACTTTGCCTACGGCTGCCCTGATATCCAGAGCATTAGAGCCTGCCAACTGATAGATACCGACCAACCCTGTTGGTTTTCCATTTAAGATTGCATTCCAGTCATACTTTTCTGCACCTAACTCAATACGTGATACATCACGCAGATAGACGAGAGAACCATCATCTTTATACTTGATCACGATCTCTTCAAATTCATCGACCTGGGTCAGACGCCCTTCGGCAGTCAGTGTATACTCTGTCTGCTGATCTTTATAGGTAGGCGATGATCCGATCTTTCCGACTGCGGCCTGTTTGTTCTGTGACTGGATCGCAGAGACAATATCATCTGGAGCCAAGTCCAGAGCTCTGATCTTGTCCGGATCGAGCCAGATACGCATGGAGTACTTTTTTTCACCCATATTTTCAGCTTTACCGACACCGGGAATTCGCTTAAGCTCATCGAGGACATTGATGTTGATATAGTTAGACAAAAAAGCATCATCATAACGTTCATCTCCGTTAACCGTGACCATACAGACGACAGAGGGACTCTGCTTGTCTACGATAACTCCTGTCTGTTTGACTTCGAATGGCAGTGACGGTGTCGCCATCGACACCTTGTTCTGGACATCGACGGCGGCAATATCGAGATTATACCCCGGTTCAAAATAGACGGTCACTTTGGACTGCCCGGCAGAATTACTTGCTGATTCCGTATAGATGGAACCCTGCACACCATTGATCTTGTCTTCCAGCGGACGGGTGACTGAATCTTCAACAGCATAGGCATTAGCACCCTGATAGTCCGCTGTTACTACAACCGTTGGAGGAACAACATCCGGGAATTCCTGAATAGGCAGAACCGCCATTGAGACAAGTCCTCCGACAATGAACATCAGTGAAATAACCATCGCAAGGATGGGGCGTTTGATAAAGGTTAAAGAAAACATCTTATTTATGACCCTTTTCTGTGCGCGCTTCTTTCATGGTTTCATTTGTATCTTTGGTGGATTTTTCCACAACCTCTTCAGGTATAAGATCATTATTTTTTATAATCGCTATAGCACCTTTAGTCTCGGTCATATCTTTGGGTGCGAGAAGACTACCTTCCCTTATTTTCACCATACCTGATATCACCACTTTATCACCATCATTCAATCCACTGCTGATATTGGTGTAAAGGCGTGATGACATACCAATCTTGACAGAAGTTCGTTTTGCCGTATTGTTTGCATCGACAGTGTAGACAAACTTGCCTAATTGATCTTCCTGGACAGCCTGTGGCGGCACCATGGAGAACTTGTACTTATCTGTTACAAAAAGATTGATATAGACAAAGGTTCCGGGATACACAGCTTTATCTTTATTAACGATCGTAGCACGCATAGAGACAGTTGATGTCAGCGGATCCACGATATTATTTGAAAAATCTACCACACCATCAAGTCGTTTGTGTTTGAAAATATCATTACCTTGACCACGCACTTCGATGAAAACAGGTAGATCTTCACGCGAACGATATTTGTAGATCTTCTGCACATCACTCTCTGAGGGACTGAAGTAGGTATAGATCTGATCTGTCTGGACGATCGTTGTGAGCAGTGTTGATTCGCCATAACCGACCAGGTTTCCTACATCCACACGACGGGCAGATACTTGACCGGATATGGGTGCGGTGATGAGTGTATAACTCAGCTCCAGCTCCGCATTTCTGATCGCTGCTTCATCGGCTGCGATTGATGCGATGAATGCATCACGTTTTGCTTCATACTGTTCCAGTTTAGAACGCGCTGCAAGCCCTTCTTTGACAAGAGGCTGATAGCGCCTGACATCCGCTTTTGATAAAGCAAGCGCTGCCTGATCTTTCTCTTTCTTGGATCTTGCAGCATCAAGATTGCTTTGATACTGGGATTGCTCGATAAGAAAGAGTTTATCACCTTTTTTAACAGTTGCACCATCTTCAAAATATCTCTGCTCCAGCCGGCCGGAAACACGTGCCCGTATCTCCTGGTCACTGATCGCTTTTGTCATGCCGGTATATTGCATCCAAAATGGAAAGATTTTTTTCTGAACGTTTACCGTCTCAACAATGAGTGGTGGTGGTGCTTTTGGTGCTTCTGCTTTTTTTTCTTCGCCGCAGCCCGTTAGAAAGAGTAGAGAAGAAGAGAGGAGCAGAGCGTATATCTGTTTTTGTGAAATTTTCATTTGAATAGTACCTTGTTCTTTTTTGATTTAGAATCATAGTTTATCCAAATCATGCCTATTTTGAACTAATCATATTTGTATATTAATGGAAAACTTGTATTCTAATGATATTATTCCTGTAAGTAAATTTTACAGTTAAAATACCACTTACCATATTGTAACGTAAACAAAACCAATTAGATATCTGTTTTCGGAAAATATTTTCTTATTTTATGTCAATCGTACATTTAAAAAACAAGAAAAATGGTGTCACCTATGTTTATGAGTCTACATCTTATTGGGATAAAGAGAAGTACCAGGCAAGAAACAGTCGCATTTGTATTGGTAAGCTTGATCCTGAGAGTGGAGAGATCATCTATAACCGACGTT
>JAGGRU010000364.1 GCA_021159425.1 Sulfurovum sp. | reverse complement strand
TTAAATGTATAGTTCAGTCTTTTTTCCAGTTGACTGTAATCGTTCATTGTTTTTCCTTTATTCTATTATTTTATTAAGGGCAACCATAAAGGATTGCCCCTACGATTATGTAGGGGTGCCCCTTGTGGGTACCTTTTAGATAGAAGCCTTTATCCGTTCGGCTTCATTACGTGCCAACTCATCACAACGTTCATTTTCGGGGTGTCCATTGTGGCCTCTTACCCAGGTACCATGTACTTTATGTGGTCTGGCAGCTTCGATGTAAGCTTCCCACAAATCTACATTTTTGACCTTTTTGAAATTTTTTCTCACCCATCCGGTCAACCACTCGTTGATCGCTTTGACAACGTAAGAACTGTCAGATATCACTTCAACATTACAAGGCTCTTTAAGAAGTTTAAGCCCCTCTATGACACCTTGCAGTTCCATACGGTTATTGGTGGTATGTGTCTCTCCGCCAAAGTACTCTTTACGATGACCTTGAAACTCTAAAATACCCCCATAACCACCGGGTCCGGGATTTCCCAGACTGGAACCGTCAGAGTAAAGAGTAATCTGTTTTTGGGCTTGATTTTGCAATTTGTTCCTCAACTTCTACAGAATTTATTGCCATACAGTTAGGGCATCGTGTAAAAGAGACCGGAAAGCTCTGTTTACACTTTTTACAAAGATATGAAAAAAGTAACTCAGCATCTTCAAATCCATTTTCTCTTGCTGTGGCTATCATATCTATACTGAAAATACCACTTTGAATAGTCGGTTTTTGTAAATAACCTTTAGCATAATAGAGTGTACTTAACTGTTTATTGGATGCGATTATATCTAAATCGAGTTGTGAATTTGGTAAGAACCAAAGGATATCAAGTATCTCTTTAATACGTTCTGTATCGATGATCTGCCAAGCCACGTAAGTGTCTAATCTGAGTAAAGCACTTACAATTTGTCTATAGAGTGTAGGCTCTTCATCTAAAAGCTGTTTTAATTTTTCCAGTTTATCTTCTGTAGCCAATGCTTTATTGGATGTTATTTGCAGGAGTTCAAGAAACTTTTTTAAATTATATGTATCTTCTCCTAAAAGCTCAAGCGGTTCTATGACCTCTTTCGCTTTTTCATACTGATGCATCATTTCATACACAACACCAAGTTCATAAAGTACATTTGCATTACGAGGTTTTTTTCGTAAAATTTCTACGTAAATACTCTTGGCACGTTCTAAAAATCCTGCATGAAGATAGGTATTACCAAGTCTCTCCATAAGTTCAAGTTTTCCTAGATCATTTGAGATATTCTTGATCAAGTAGAGATAAATACTGATAGATTTATGGTACTCACCGGAATTTTCAAACGCTTTTGCAAGCAAAGTAAGAGGTCTGAACATATGTTGTTCAAAGGGCATGTCTGTAGTGTCCAAAGCACACTCTGTAGAGTCAAATTTATCTAAAAATTTAAGTAGGCTTCCTTGCTCTTTTTGCTGCTTGTATACACTCCAACCATAAGTAGCAATTGCAATAATAAGGCTAATAATGACAATAAGTAATATACTGAAAAGCGGGTCATTATAAGCGGGTAAAAGTTCTTCCACGTATTGCCTTTACTGGGTATTGGTTTTATTTGGGTTAAATTATATCTAATTAGATATAATTTTAGTATGATAGATAACGCTTCGATTGAATCCCTTAAAAATAGTATTGATATTGTTGATGTCATAGGTAACTTTGTAGAACTACGTAAAGCGGGAGCCAATTACAAAGCCAACTGCCCGTTTCACGGGGAAAAAACACCCTCATTTGTAGTAAGCCCTTCCAAGCAGATATATCACTGTTTTGGCTGTTTGGCTCCGCATGAAAAGATACGTACATCCAAAGGGTTAAAACCTATATCAGATATTAAAATTGGTGATGTTGTTTATACTTCAAGCGGTAAAGAGACAAAAGTCATTGAAGTATTAAAGCATAAACCCCAATATGGAATGTTGAAGTTCAAAACAGACCTGATAAATGAGTGGTCGCATTTCACACAAAATCATGATATGGTGATTGTAAAGAAAGAAGACATTGTTGAGTGCTTGCCTTATGTGAGAGTTGAAAAAACAAGACCTTTAAAATTTTACGGACGTATTAAAAAGAACCAAAGTTATAAAACGGATTTACTTAAAAGTAAAGTGATTTTTGCAGATGATGTTAATAAAGGTGATTATTTTCTTTATCCGGTTGATAGAGATATTTTGACAGATAAAACTTTGGATGTTTCATCTTATTGGAAAAAAAATAACTTTGGACCTAATGTTTCTAAAATAGAAACCATTTCATTTTCTAAAGATCTAATGTGGCTTTTTGGAATGTATGTCGCAGAAGGAAGCACTTATCGAGGAGGTATCAAGTTTTCTTTGCATCGAAATGAAAAGAACTATGCAAAAAAAATTATAACTACACTCAAAAAAGTATTTTCTAAAGAGGCAACAATCTTTTTACCAAAAGATAGAGCTAATTCTCTTGAAGTTACATGCTCAAGTACAAATCTGGAGCATATATTTGTTGCACTGTTTTTAAAAGGTGCAGAAAACAAATCTTATCCTTACATGTTCAACTATCTTTCAAAAGAATTAAGGGAATCACTCTTCCAAGGCTTAATGGATGGAGATGGTTGTTACAGTCGACGTACCTATAAAACAATTAGTAAAATATTATCCCAACAGTTAATGGATCTTGCGATTTCTCTAGAAAAAATTCCTGCATTGTATACAGAAAAGGAATACATAGATAAAAAAGGGGTTTTTCATAAAGACACCTTTACCTTATTGTTTCATAAGCGTGAATCTTTAAAAGGTTTTTTTGAAACGATACATGGTACAAGATATCTTTTTATGAGAGTAAAAGAGATAGAAAATGCACCCAAAGAAGAGTATGTTTATGATATTACTGTGGAAGATAAAACACATACATTTTTAACTAAAAATTTTATTGTAGGTAATTGCGGAGTAGGTGGCGACAGCATTAAATTTGTGATGGAATTGGAAAAACTTAGCTATCCCGAAGCCATAGAAAAGTTGGCTTCTATGTTTAACTTTTCGTTGAGTTACACTAAGGGCAGTTCTGACTACTCAGATGCAAAACGTGTACTTGAAGCGATACAGACATGGTATGTTAAAAACCTGGAACACAATCAGGTTGCAAAGCAGTATTTGCAGGACAGAGGCATAGCCCAAAGTTCTATTCAGCGTTTTGGTATAGGATATGTTCCCGATGGAAATTCCGTAATGAATTTTTTGAATTCTGCTCTTTTACCTTTGCCTAAAGCTCTGGATGCGGGGGTCATTGCACAAGGGGAGGGTGGCAGGTATTATGCACGTCTGGTAGAGCGTATTACTTTCCCTATCTTCTCTGCATCCGGCGCAGCTGTAGGTTTTGGTGGGCGTACCATTACAAACCATCCGGCAAAATATATCAATTCACCCCAAACGAAACTTTTCAATAAATCACGACTTTTTTACGGGTATGATTTGGCAAAAGAGAGTATTTATAAAAATAAAAAGCTTATTGTCTGTGAAGGATATCTGGATGTTGTGATGTTCCACCAAGCCGGATTTACGGAAGCTGTGGCAAGTATGGGGACTGCCCCTTACTCCGGAGCATCTGCCTTTGCTTAGAAAAGGTGAGCCAAGGATTATTTTAGCATACGATGGAGACAAAGCAGGTCAGGCAGCGGCATTGAAAGCTGCACAAATGCTTTCTGCTTCCGGATTTGACGGAGGTGTTGTACTTTTCCCTGACGGGCAGGATCCGGCAGACCTCATAGCAAAAGGGCAGAGTGAAGCAGTTGCAAAACTTCTGCGTGAAGCAAAACCGCTTATTCCTTTTGTTTTGGAACAAATTATTTATGCCTATGACCTAAATGATCCAAGGGCAAAGGAAGCAGCGTTTGGAGCTGCAAAACTCTTTCTTGAGGGCTTAAGTCAAATTATAAAAGATGCTTACATTCCCATGGCAGCGACACTGTTATCTGTCTCTCCTGCACTTTTTGGAAAGCAGACAGACCATTCAAGAGTAAGAGAGAATTTTTCACAAAGACGTGATGATGTGGCACAACTCAGTATTTTAAAAACACTGTTGGAAAAACCAAACCTGATCGATTCTGTACTTGATGTGATAGATGTCAATATGTTTGGAGGCTATGCAGAACTTTTTTCAGCCCTTATTAATGGTGAAAAAGAACATCCCCAGCTTATGGGTCTCTCTGTAGATGAAACTTTTCATGTGATGAATGAAGATGAATTACAGGATGTATTGCGTAACTTTTTAATTAAATATTACGATACAAAACTTAGAAGTATTGTAGCAGATACAAACATGCCTTTTTCTAAAAAGAGTTTTATGATACGTAAAATAAAAACAGATATAATACCCCGACTTAAAAGAGGAGAAATGGTCTCTTTTGATACAAACATATAAGGATAATACATGGCAACAGCAAGTGCAAGACATATATTGGTAAATGATGAAGCGTTCTGTAAAGAGCTCAAAGAGAAAATAAACTCAGGTGAAATTTCATTTGAAGAAGCAGCAAAAGAGAATTCTACTTGTCCATCCGGAGCAGAGGGTGGAGCATTAGGTACTTTTGGTGAAGGTCAAATGGTTCCGGAGTTTGACAAAGTGGTATTTAACGATGAGGTAGGTGTTGTTCACGGACCCGTAAAAACACAATTCGGTTACCACCTTTTAGAGATAACAGAACGTTCATAAAATTTAAAAGAGGTAGCAGTTCTACCTCTTTTACGCTCCTTTATAAAACTACTTTTGCTAAAACACTATTTATGAAAATTACTTAATTTAGGAAAAATAATGAAAGATTTTAACTACTTCAACACACTATTAGTACAAAGTATAGGCTCTAAAGTAGGACCTGTTGCCCCAACCATTGTTCCATCTGCTGCGTTTGGATATGAAGATGCCCAGCAGGCAGAAGGTATCTTTGCGGGGGAAGTGAACAGTCCGCTTTATGCAAGAGTAGGGAACCCTACCAATGCAAAACTTGAATCTGTTGTTGCAGCAATGGAAGGTGGTTTGGGTGCTATTGCTACCTCTTCAGGTATGGGAGCAATTTCTATGGTGACCACAGCTTTTTTGAAAGCAGGGGATGAAGTACTTTGTATCGGTGGATTCTTTGGCGGAACCTATACGCTGATCACTGAAACCATGAAACGTTTTGGGGTGACAAACAGCTTTTGTGAAGTAGATGATTTTGCACATATAGAAGCTAAACTCAAAGCCGGTGTGAAAATGGTGCTTATGGAGAGTGTAGGCAACCCAAGCCTCAGACTTCCGGATATCAAAAAAATAGCAGACTTATGTAATGTGCATAAAACACTCTTAATAGTAGACAATACGGCAACTCCACTCATCGTACAGCCTTTGGAGTTGGGTGCTGATATTGTAGTACATTCATCTACCAAAAATATGTCTGGACACTCTGCAGCACTTGGCGGTATAGCAGTGTTCAGGGCAGTGAAAGAAGAGAATGAGAAGTTGCTGCATGAAAAGTATTCAGATGTACATAAGATCATTAAAAAAATGGGTAAAAAAGCGTTTATTCCTATCTGTAAAAAACGTGCTTTAAGAGATATGGGTATGACAGCCAATGCCTTTGGTTCATTTTTAACACTTTTAGGACTTGAAACACTCTCTTTGCGTGTCGAACGCATCAATAAATCTGTAGCAGAGGTAGCAAAAATACTGGAAGAAAAATTACCTGATAGTGTGAGTGTAAACCACCCTTCTTTGACTTCAAGTGAAGATCATGAAAGATATAAGCTTGATTTTGAACAGGGATGCGGTCCGCTTTTAACCTTGGACTGTGGCAGTAAAGAGAAAGCATTTACTTTATTGAATAAGCTGAATTTGGTGACGCAAACGGCCAACATTGGAGACAACAGAACACTTGCTTTACATATGACAAGTACGATCTATAGTGATTTTAATGAGGAAACACGTCAATTTTTGGGTGTAGATGAAGGACTTATCCGTGTCTCTATAGGACTGGAAGATCCTCAAACGATTGCAGATGACTTTTTACAGGCAAGTGCTGAACTTTAAGCGTTGAATGATAAATTTTATTTTTGATTAAGTGATTCTTAAGTTGGTGACCCCTAGGAGAATTGAACTCCTGTAACATGGATGAAAACCATGGATCCTAACCGCTAGACGAAGGGGCCAACAAAAAAGTTTTACAAGTAACAAATGGTGACCCCTAGGAGAATTGAACTCCTGTAACATGGATGAAAACCATGGATCCTAACCGCTAGACGAAGGGGCCAACAAAAAAGTTTTACAAGTAACAAATGGTGACCCCTAGGAGAATTGAACTCCTGTAACATGGATGAAAACCATGGATCCTAACCGCTAGACGAAGGGGCCATTCACAACTTGTGGACGAAATTATAGTGATAGAGTGCTTAAATTTCTCTTAAAGAGTGTATAATTTATAAAAACATTAAATGGATAAAAATGAACCTACGAAATTTATTGTCATTGTTGCTGGCATTACTCTTTTTTCAGGCTTGCGGAACCCCTAGCTATTTGAAAGAAAATGCTGCTCTTATCGTGTTTAAAACACCTACTTTCAAGTATGCAGATATGGGATTTATTTATGAAAACAGGAATGAAGTAAAAGCAGAAATTTACGGAAGCGGACAGGCTTTAATGTCTTTGAAAATTACAGGATCTTCAGTCTGTATGAGCCTTTTGGAGTGTATGAGTAAAAAAAGTTTTAACAAGACTGTATTGAGCAGCCTCTATCCAAATGAAATACTGGATAATATTTTTAGAGGAAAACCTATTTTTAAAGAGAAAAATTTAAAAAGAAACCGTAACGGCTTTACACAAAAGCTTGTAAAAGAAAATAAATATGACATACACTATAGTGTTTTAAATAACGAGATCGTTTTTCGTGATACAATCAATGCAATACTTATAAAAATAAAAAAGCAGTAGTGAGGTAAAGATGAAATTTGTTGGAGCACATGTCTCTGCAAGTGGCGGAGTAGATAAAGCACCGCTTAATGCCATGGCAATAGGAGCGAAAGCATTTGCAGTTTTTACCAAAAATCAGAGACAATGGGCAGCCAAACCTTTGGAGACAAAAACCATTGATGCTTTTCAAAAAAATCTTGAAGCTTCAGGCATTTTGCCTAAACATGTTTTGCCTCATGACTCTTACCTTATAAATCTTGGACATCCCGAAGTTGAAAAACTTGAAAAATCCAGAGAAGCATTTATTGATGAATTGGAACGTTGTCGTATACTTGGACTTGAAAAGCTTAATTTTCATCCAGGTTCACATCTTGTGAAAATTCCTAAAAAAGATCCGGAATACAGTGATAAACTCATGCAGGCAGAATTGCATTGTCTCGATGTGATAGCTGAGTCCATGAACAGGGCCATAGAGGCTACAAAAGATTCAAACGTGAAACTTATCATTGAAAATACAGCGGGACAAGGTTCAAATCTTGGATACAAGTTTGACCATCTGGGATACATTATTGAGAGAATAGAAGATAAAAGCAGAGTAGGTGTCTGTCTCGATACCTGCCACACTTTTACAGCAGGATATGACTTGCGTACACGAGAAGCATACGATAAAACGATGGATGAATTTGATCGTATAGTCGGCTCAAAATACCTTATGGG
>JAGGRU010000223.1 GCA_021159425.1 Sulfurovum sp. | reverse complement strand
GAAGGCTTCATTGAAGATTATTGAAATGGCATGAGGTACCTCTGAAGCATTCGCTATAAGTATCCAAATGGATGCCATAAGATAGATCATGACCATTGCGGGTACAATTTTCTCTGCTGTGGTTGCAATACGTTTAATGCCCCCAATAATGACAAAGCCGACAACAATAGCCATAATAAGACCAAAAACAATAGGATAAGTTTGGAAGAATGGAACACGTTCAGAGATGGCACCCAATGCCTGAGAAGCCTGGAAAGCGTTTCCTGCACCAAAAGAACCCCCAATAGCCAAGATGGAAAAGAGTATGGCTAGACCCCTGCCCAGTTTTTTATGTCCTTTTGAAGCCAAGCCTTTTGACAAATACTGCATGGCACCACCCATGATGCGACCATCGGGTCTCTCTTCACGATAGATCTGTGCAAGTGTGACTTCGGTAAACTTAAGGGTCATACCAAAGAATCCGGCGAGTATCATCCAGAAGGTAGCTCCCGGTCCTCCTATGGCAATGGCAATGGCAACTCCGGCGATGTTTCCTAAACCGACAGTAGCAGAGAGTGCAGTGGTTAAAGATTGAAAGGGTGTGATCTCGCCTACATCATCGGCAGTCCTGTATTTCCCTGTGATGATCTTGTAAGAGTGTGCAAACATACGTACATTAATAAAGCCAAAACGGAAAGTAAGGAAGACACCACCTACGATCAGCCATGCAACAATGAAAGGCATAGTTGATCCTTCTACCTGTCCAAAAAAGACATCAAAAAAGAAAACAGAAGCAAGTATGCTGTTTATTTGCTCAAATACACTATTCATTAGTAATTCCTATAATTTTTCTTCAAATATTATACACATAAAGCCCTAAAATAGGGGACTATTAAACTTTTTTTATTTTTTTTGCAATATCTATTGACAAATGGAAACCTTTTGACTATAATTGCACTCCATTTTACATCTGATGTAATTGGTTTTAGGTACGGAGTGTAGCGCAGTCTGGTAGCGCACCTGGTTTGGGACCAGGGGGTCGAAGGTTCGAGTCCTTTCACTCCGACCACTAGATATTTAACATTTAATAATAAGTAATACTTACATATGGTAGGCGTAGTTCAGTTGGTAGAGCGCCAGTTTGTGGTACTGGTTGTCGCGGGTTCGAGTCCCGTCGCCTACCCCATATTTAGTAATTAATCGTGTAACCACTCTATAAGTTGAAGCGCTTGTGGCTCAATTGGATAGAGCATCAGACTTCGGATCTGAGGGTTAGAGGTTCGAGTCCTCTCAGGCGTACCATTTAATAAAATTAAGAATGTTATTTATTATTATATTTAGTGCACCCATAGCTCAGCTGGATAGAGCATCGCCCTTCTAAGGCGAGGGTCTTAGGTTCGAATCCTAATGGGTGTACCACCTTTTAACATTGTTTAGGTAAAATGTCACATGCGGATGTGGTGAAATTGGTATACACGCCAGACTTAGGATCTGGTGCTTTACGGCGTGGAGGTTCGAGTCCTCTCATCCGCACCATCTACTTTTATATAATCCTCACAAACAACGACTACAACGAAATTTCATCACTTTTTTAAGTTTTCACTATTTTACAATTGCTAACCTATTGATAACCAAAAATTCATTTATTCATCCCATACTATATCATAACAAGTACTTCTACCGCCATGACCTTCTATTTCATGTAATAAATCCTTATCTACTAGTTCTTTTATGTGACGTGATGCAGTTACTTGTGTGGTACCTGTTATGCCTCTATATTTTTTATTGGTCAATCCACCTTCAAACTTTCCTTCTCCTGCATCGAGTAGTTTGTTTAGGACTTTGGTTTGCTTTTCATTCAAGTTTAAAGTTCTGGCTCTATCCCAAAACTTCGTTTTGTTTACAACAGCCTTTATATTTTCGAGAGAAATATTGATAGCAGTATTTATCATATGTGTATGCCATAGTACCCAAGCTGTAAAATCAAAGTTTTTATTATTCATAATCTTATTGGTCTTTTCTAGGGCATCATAATAGTTTTTCTTATCTTTTATAACCGCAGAAGAGATAGAAAAGTATTTATGGTTTAGCCCTAACTCTTTTGAGAGTACATAGTTAGCTATTGCTCTTGTTATTCTACCATTACCATCATCATAAGGGTGGATGATTACAAACCATAAATGGGCTATAGCACTTTTAATGTAAGGGTTACCCTTGGAATGATTTATATACTCAAGAAATGTATGCATTTCATCTGTAAGGGTATCATGTGGAGGAGCTATATAGTGTATTTTTTCTTTCATCCCCCCGCCAGAGACTACAGACATTTCTTCACTTCTGTATTTTGCTACATCTATTTTACTCATGCCACTATACCCACTAGGAAATAAAGCATTATGCCATCCATGCAATCTTTCTTGTGTAAGTGCTTCATGATTAAAACTACTATCTATAAGTACATCTACTAAGCCATCAGTATGATGAGTAGAACGGTCATTAGTATAATCAAAGGTTTCATCAAGTTTTTTTCGTACAGATGAGCGTACACTATCTCTATTGAGTATTTCACCTTCTATCTCCGATGAAGCTAAGATTTCATTGGTTGCAGCATCTAGCTGTATGGAGGTTGTATTGCTAGTATTGAGGGTATGAATAGTACCTTCAAGAATCCCAGTATTTCGTGACACTTGTGATAATACTGTATCGAGTTCTGTATGATTATATTGAAAGTTCGGATAGTCAGTATGTTCCCAAATCCATTTTTTTTCTTCCATTTGTACGCCTTTGATAAGAATAAGTAGTTAATCATATCATAAAATGATAAGATTAACAAGCTAATCATATCATTGAAAAAACTACATGATATATAGAGATAACTTCCTAAAATAATCATCAAGGTTTAATAGCCGAAGGTAATCTTTTTTTCTTGTATTTTAAAGCATTAATTCAAACCAATATTTTTAAAAAACTATAGTATAATCGTGTAATTAAACCTATAGGATTGTAATATGGATAAATCTTTTCTTATTTTTATAGCTATTGGTCTTGGTTTTCTTTATTTAACCGTTAACTTTGTTGGTGATATTCAGGAAGATGATGAAAAATACAGAAATAAGGGTTATGATCAAAAGCATATGTATGATAAATATCAGACTGTTGATAGTGTTGGTCAGGAAGTTTTAAATCTTTTGGGAGCTGATGCCAAGACCCAGATTGCTGCTTGGAATAAGACTAAACTCAAAGATGAGTATATTTTACTTTTTCCGGATTTTGGGAGTATGAAGAACTTTGTAAATGATAGAATTAATGGAGAAGCTTTAAAAACAAAACTTTTAACACAGATCAACAGTGTTGAAGATAGATTTTTTTCTGGATCTATAACCGCAGATCAGGCTAAACAGGAGTTTAGTTCACTGAAATAGTTTAATTTTATAGTTTGCTGAACGCTATAGTAATGTTTTATCATTCTTTATTTTTTCATGCCATTGCCATAGAGTTTTTTCAAATCCTATTTGCTGGGTTTTGTAAAAATGTAAAGGTTTGCTAAGATAAGACTGTTCTACCCATCCTCCGAAATCATGTGGATAGACATAGGCTTTTGCATGTGTTTTAATGTGAGAGGGAATAGGGTGGATCTCTCCATTTTCTATGGCTTTTAAAGCAGAGTTTATAGCCAAATACGCAGAGTTTGACTTAGGTGAAGATGCCAGATAAATCACCAATTGAGATAAAGAAATCCTTGCTTCGGGATATCCTATATGTTTTACTATATTGAGTGTAGAACTTGCAAGATTCAGGGCAGGGGGGTTAGCATTACCTATGTCTTCACTTGCAAGTATCGCTAAACGTCTGGCAATAAATTCAGCAGGCTCACCACCATCTATGAGTCTTGCTAAATAATAGACCGAAGCATCTATATCTGAGCCTCGGATACTCTTTATCATGGCAGAGGTAAGCTCGTAGTGACTTTCACTCTCAGAGCTTCCTGCCTGCATCGCATGAGGGCGTATCTGTTTTAATGTTTCAAAAGATATCTGCTTCTTCACGGCTTTTGCGCTCTCAAGTAAGTTTAGCATAGCTCTTACATCGCCGCCGGAAGAGAAAACAAGGTACTCTTTTGCCTCATCGGCTACTTCGAGCTCTTCAAGTTTGATGATTGTATTTAAATGCTTAGCCATTTCTTCCTGACTGACCGCCGTGAGTTCAAACAGATGTGAACGCGAACGCATAGCAGCAGTAAGTGAGTAGTAGGGGTTTTCTGTGGATGCACCAATGATCAGAGCAGCACTATTTTCCATAAAAGGTAAAAGTACCTCTTGCTGGTTTTTACTGAGTCTATGGACTTCATCTATGAAAATAAGTGGTTTCTGCAGGGCATTGTGATACTCTTTGAAGATCTTACGCAAGTCTTCTATTTTGAGAGAAGTGGCATTCATTTCATAAAAAGGTATGTCTAATTCTTTGGCTATAATTCTTGCAAGAGTGGTCTTCCCGCATCCTGGAGGTCCGTAGAAAAAAGTATGGGAAAGGTGCCCTGTTTCTATCAATCTTTGCAGTACAGCATCTTGCCCTAAAAGATGTTGTTGCCCGATGATCTCATCAAGTTTCTTTGGACGGTATTTAAGTGCGAAATTTAGCAAATGTTAGTCTTTTGCTCTTTTTTTAAACTTTTTTTGATGTTCTTCTTTATTTTTCTGGTACTCTTTTTCACGAAGATTTTCTTTTTCCTGCTTTTCTGCATTTGCTTGATTGTATATATCTGCTTCTGCATTCGCTTTTCTGCGTTTCATGAACTGATGCACATCATCATATTCTCTTCTTGTGAAGAAACGTGTTTTATTGGTAGGGAGATTGTTTAGATCTATGCCTCCGAATGAGACTCTTTTCAAGTCTAGTACTTTGGCTTCAAAATGGGCAAAAAAACGTCTTAATTCTCTATTTTTACCTTCGGTTATGGTAACACGAAGTTTAGAAAAGTTTTTCCCTTCAGATCTTATTTCAAAATGTGCAAAAGGAGCAAACTCCATAGAGAAGATCTTGCTTTTCTCATGTGCACCGGCACGTGCATCATCAAGTACGAGACCCTCTTTCATTGCGCTGATCATCTCTTCGCTTACAGCCTTGTCTATTTTAAGGTTATAGGTACGGTCCAAAGAACTCTCCATAAGTGCTGTAGCAACTTCTGGAGTGTCCGTGAGAAGCATAACTCCTTCAGAGGCATAGTCGAGTCTGCCTACGGGTACAAAGTGTCTAAATTTGCCAGGCAGCTTATGATAGATTGTTGTACGTCCTCTATCATCTTTTTTAGTGACCAGTGTACCTTTGGGTTTGTTGTAAACAATGATCGTTAGTTCATTGCTCTCTTTGATGAGTTTTCCTTTGACAAAGACACGATCATCCTCTTGGACATCGTAGCCGAAATCATTTACCGCACGTTTATCTATGCTGACTTGACCTTCTTCTATAAGTGTATCGGCTTCTCGTCTTGAGTATCTTGTATTATGTGAAATATATTTATTTATTCTCATTTTGTTCCGTTCTTTACTTTTTTATCTATTTGCTTTTAATACCGGCATTCACCAGATCGTGTATATGCAGTACCCCAATAATTTTACTTTGCTCATTTGTGATCGGTAAAAGCTGTATGCGATCATTTTCTATAATTTCAAGTGCTTCATAGGCAAGAAGCTCAGTATTCTGATAACTTTTGGGGTTCTTTGTGGCGTATATCATAGCTGAATGATCTAAGCTAAATGTTTCATTCATCAATGCACGTCTTAAATCACCATCACTGAGCAGGGCAGTGAACTTTTCATTCTTGTCTGTAATGAGTACAGTACCAAGCTTGCCTTCACTCATAACAACTACAGCCTCTTTGACGCTTGTTTCATCATCTATAATAGGTAAGTTCTTTGTTCTCATTAGATCTTTTATCTTGATAAAAAGCTTTTTACCTAGAGATCCACCAGGATGAAAAGAGGCAAAATCCTCTTTTTTAAATTGACGTTTCTCCATCAGTGCAACAGCCAAGGCATCACCAAGTGCCATTGTCAGTGTCGTAGAAGTCGTTGGTGCTATGTTAAGAGGACAAGCCTCTTTGTCTATAGAGATGTCTAAAAATACATCTGAATATCTTCCTAAAGATGACTCTTTTTGACCGGTGAGTCCAATAAGAGGAATATCAAAACGTTTGATATGAGGAAGAATTTTTGTAAGCTCTTCGCTCTCTCCACTGTAAGAGATTGCCATAAGGATATCTTCTTTTCCTATCATTCCCAGATCACCGTGCAGTGCTTCAGTAGGGTGCAAAAAGAAAGAAGAGGTTCCTGTACTTGCAAAAGTAGCAGCCATTTTTGCTCCAACAAGCCCTGATTTGCCTACACCGGTGATGATCAGTTTCCCTTTGGTATTGAGTATGAGTTCAATTGCATCTAAAAAATTCTGATCAAGACGCTGAGCTGCTTTATGCAATGCATCTGCTTCAATATGAAATGTTTCTTGTGCGATTTTTATGAGATCCATGTTTCTACTTTGTGATTTGAATGTAAGATTATAGCATAGATGTAGGTCGGGGTAGGTCTGAATACCTTTGCCCCGACAGGAGTGCTATACGATGAAGATCGTAGGGATAATAAGAGGATATCTCTTTTTAGTACGAACTACATGTTTCCTAATACTGCTTCTGATCTCATTTTCAATATTTCTGTGGTCTTTCAGTGCTTCAGGTTTCATGTTGAGTAACATCGTTTCAAGAAGTACTTCAATCTCTTTAGCAAACTTTTTATCATCTTTGTCTGGAACAATACCATGTGTACTTATTACTGGTTTACCAACAATTTTTTGATTACTCTGTGCGATCTGTGCCACAACATTGATAATTCCGTCTTCTGCCAATTTTTGTCTGTCAAGTACAACATCATCTTCAATTGTCATATTGTTTTGGTTGTCTATGTAAGTTTTACCTGTTTTGACCGTTTTCACTTTTTTGATGAATTTAGGCGTGATCTCTACTTGATCACCATCAGACATAAGAAGGATATTTCTCTTGTCAACACCACATGCTACAGCAGTTTGGGCATGTTTTGCAATGTGATTGTATTCACCGTGTACAGGCAAGAAGAATTTAGGCTGTACAAGTCTCAAGATGAGTTTTTGCTCCTCCTGTCCAGCGTGACCTGAAACGTGAATGTCTGCAAATTCTTTATATCGTACTGTCACACCTGCTTTGACAAGCAAGTTCATGAGTTTGGAAACTGATCCTTCATTCCCTGGAATGGCAGAGGCAGAGATGATCACTGTATCGGATGGTTTAAGCTTAATGTGTCTGTGCTCATCTGTAGCCATACGGTTCAATGCTGCCATTGTTTCACCTTGTGAACCGGTAGTGACAATGAGTATTTCATTCTCCGAATATTTTGGTACTTCATGTACTTCAATAAAGTGTTTGTCCTCAATGTCAACGAAACCTAAGGCTCTGTTTGTCTCTACATTTCGCTCCATAGAACGTCCGATGACACAAATTTTTCTGCCATGTTTTACCCCACGCTCCATAGCTTGAAAGATACGGTGAACGTTTGAAGAGAAAGTTGACATGATCACTCTTCCTTTTGCAAGGTCAAAGAGGGTATCAAATGTTCTCCCTACAACGGTTTCACTTTTCGTAAATCCAGGGTTGTGTGAATTTGTAGAATCAGAGAAAAGACAAAGTACGCCTTTTGCTCCATAGTAAGCATAAC
>JAGGRU010000375.1 GCA_021159425.1 Sulfurovum sp. | reverse complement strand
AGTACTTCCGCTTGGTGCAAATGAAATGATCATCAACCCAACAGCCAGCTCAGGAGGTAATTTAAATAGTATTGCGATAAGAAAGGCGACAAGAGGTAAAGCGATCATTTGAGCAGATAGTCCAATAAGGACTGCTTTGGGCTGTTTCAAAATATAAGTGAAGTCAGCAATACGCAGAGACAAACCCAAACCAAACATAATAATGAATACCGCTACAGGAAGAATAGCAGTAATGAGAAAATCTGCTTGGATAATAAGTCCTTTGATCTAAAGTTTTTTATTAAGAATATTCTAATTCTACAACTATAACTTTAAATTAAAATTTAACCCATTACACAGATCATACAGCTTTTAGTAACAAGCCATGCCGAGGCAATAGAATCCAATTGGAGTACAAGGAAGGGAGGACAAAGTCCAATTGAATTCATATCGATAATATTACCTCGGACAAGTATTTTAGCATTATTTGATACTCCTGTCTATCCAAAAATCAAAAATTTTATGATATACTGCGATAATGAAAAAGAAAATGCCTGATCCGGAACCTCTCATACTTACAGAAGGATACTTTTCTGACCAAAGCTACGACAGTCGTGACTTAATGGGACAGAGTATCAATAACTGGAAACAGTTCTGCCCCTATCAACTGCTGCCCGGTGGATTAAGCGGTCGACACAGGATCTTGCAACTGCATTCCATGCAGATCGCGTATGCTCATAGAAACGGCGGCACAATGCACAATGCCGGTGCACCTAAAAACTGTCTTGCTATTGCTGTAGTTGAAGCATGTGCAGATAAAGCTTGTTTTGGACGCATAAAACTTAAAAGGGGTGACATACTCTTCTTTGACGACACTCATACTCATAATTTTATAACCAATAACACGATTAAATTTACTGTAGTCAGTTTAGAGAAAAAAAACTTAGGAGGAGAACTCTCTAAATTGTCTCATATACTGGAACATACCATACATGATACAGATAATATCTTTACAAGCACTCTGAATAATATTTGGGAACGTTTTACCGATTCAAAGTATAAAAAGAAAAATAGAGTGAAGTTTATAGAAGCAGAAGAGGAGATTTTAACGATAGTCATGAAACTTCTTTCAGAACAGACCCCTGTCATCCCCAAACTTAAAGCGGGAGAAAAAACCGCACTTGATATTCGTGATAGTGTCTTTGGACATATGGATGGAAAGATCAGTATTACGTCTCTGGCTAAAGAGTATGAGGTCAGCGAACAAACGCTGCAAAACAGCTTTAAATCTCTTTTTGGTTTTACACCCAAGCACTTTTTTCGCCTGCTTAAACTGAACCTTGTGCATTTTGAACTTCAGAAAAGTACCCCGGATCAAAATACAGTCTTACGAATTGCATTCAAATGGGGCTTTACCCATATGGGTCACTTTTCACGCTACTACACCGAACTTTTTTCTGAGAACCCTTCCAAAACACTTAAAACGATCTGTTGCAAAGAAGAAGATATTGAAAAATTATGTGTTTCCAGACAAGAAGAGATGTGGTAGACAGGCAAGCAGAGGGTTCAGTAATGATTATTCCCCCTCCTCTTGGATTCTACAGTTAAAAACCGTATTCAGCTACGATTGGTTCCCTGCCGCTTACTTTATCTGTAAAGTATTCATAGGCACGCAGACCTGTAAAACCGCCGGAAATATTGCTGACATTGTCATAGCCGTTTGCCTGTAAAGCCAGTACAGCGTTATATGAACGTTGACCTGAACGGCAATGGATATAAACAGGTACATCTTTCGGGATCTCTTCCATTCTGTCACGCAGTTGAGACAAAGGAATGTTGTAGGCATTTTTAATACGACCTTCTTCCTTAAATTCATCTGCTTCACGTACATCAAGAATATAAGCACCATTTTCAACCAATTCACGTACTTTGGTAAAAGAGATCTGTTTAAAATCACCATGAAGAAGATTGGATGCGACATAACCGGCAAAATTAATGGCATCTTTTCCTGTTCCAAACGGAGGGGCATAACAGAGTTCAAGATCTGGCAGATCTTCGATCGTCGCACCAAATTTGATAGCTGTAGCGATCACATCGACACGCTTGTCTACATTACCGCGTCCTATTGCCTGAGCTCCAAGTATTCTACCTGTTGGTTTTTCAAAGATGAGCTTAAATCCAAGCTCTTCGGCATCAGGCATGATCCCTACTTTGTCTTTAGGTATGATCTCTATCCAGTCATAAGGGATATCAAGTTTTTCCAGCATTTTTTCGCTCAACCCGGTATTTGCAGCATTAAAGTTAAAAACTTTTACAACAGAAGAACCAATATAACCTCTGTTGTTGATCTTTCTTCCATGAATATGATCTGCAACGCTTCGTGCCTGTTTCAGTGCAGGTCCTGCAAGAGAAAGCTTGGTACTGCTTTGTGTTAAAGAGTTATAAACTTCTATAGCATCACCAACAGCATAGATATCAGGGTCATTGGTCAAATAATTGGAATCCACTTTAATGGCACCTGTTTTACCCAGTTCAAGACCGGCATTTACCGCAATATCTGTAACGGGTACAATACCAATAGACATAATGATCACCTCTGTCTCGATCTCTTTTCCTGATTTAAGTATCGCTTTGTTGGTATCAAATCCGACTACCCTGTCACCCAAAATAAGTTCAACCCCATGATCCATGATCTCTTTATGCAGGATCTGTACCATATCAGGATCGATCTGGTTGAGTATTTGAGGCGGGGACTGAACCAGTGTTACTTTATGCCCTGCTTCTACAAGATTCTCCATCACTTCAATGCCGATAAAACCACCACCTATCACCGTAATTCTTGAAGGATTTGTCTTTTCAATGAATCTATGGAGTTTATCAATATCAACGACATTTCTTACCGTAAAAACATTAGCTTTTTCAATGCCCGGAAGGTTGGGAACAATAGGCTTTGCTCCAGGAGAGAGAATAAGTTTATCATAAGATTCTCTGTATGTTGTACCATCAAGAAGATTCTTGACTTCAACCTCTTTTTTATCTCTATCGATAGCGATCACTTCATGGTTTACTCTCGCATCAATATTGTACTGCCCTTTAAACAACTCAGGTGTCATCATAATAAGATCTTCTGTATTTGCGACTTCTCCGCTTAAACGATAAGGAAGAGAACAGTTTGAAAATGAAACATCGGGTCCTTTTTCGAACATGATGATCTCATCATTTTCACCCAGTCTTCTTAATCTTGCTGCAGCGGATGCTCCGCCGGCAACACCACCGACTATTAAATATTTATTATTCATACTCTCTCTTCCTTTTTCTATATAAGTTTTTAAGCTTTTTATCATATCCTAAAATAATCTTTTTGTCTATCCTGAAAACAAAAATTTAAATATCTCTAATCGATCACCATTACCCATCGAAACTGTAAGATGTCCGTATCACTTTTTGTGGGTACGATTCCTGTTTCCATATCTGGACGATCCAGGTAAGCACGGCTCCATTGCATGTGGAACTGTATATCTCGTCGAGGATGCCAAATGAGACCCAAAGATGTGATCTGCATATTACCGCCTTCGATCGCTTTATCTGTAAGATCCACAGAAGAGTAACGGGCAGAGATCTCAACTGCACCCCACCCTCCTTTGGTAAAATCAAGTACGGGTGTAATTCGACGGACAATTCCTCTTCGTTTATTATATCCTCTATGTTCTCCTGTAAGAAAATAGTTGGCAGCTACATGATATCCGCTAAAAGTCGGGTTGGCAAACTGTGGTGAATCAACCGAGGTTGAAGTATATTCCGAAGCGATCCAAAGAGGACCGTCAAGATAACTCATCTCCAGATTGTAGGTATTTGTTGCATCAGCAGAAAAACTCCCCGTATCGAGCCATGGGTCAATAAACCATTGTTCAGAACCAACTTCATAACGTACGGTTCCTTCTCTCACATCCTCATAGCGGTAAGCAGCACCAAGATGCAAAAGACGCTCCTTTCCCTTATCTTCATAAGCAACAGCAGTGACACGGGCTACAAGCTGCTGATTTGATTCTGAAAAAGAGAGCTGGTCGTCTTCCATCCAATCATTAAAAACACCGATCTTCCAGGTAAGGCGTTGATTAAATATCATATCGGAGAAATCAATACCTATATTACGTGAGGGGAGCAAAGCATCAAGGTGCATAGGACGCTCCATAGTCTGTTCAAACACCAGACCCATGATCCGTTCCATTGAAATAGGTTCTTTCATTTTACCTATCTGCATCCTGCCATATTCACCCCATACCGGGATGCCTACTACAGCATCATACAGGGTGATCTTATCTTCTAGGTCATTGTCAAAATCTCTTCTGAGAGAATTTATAGACAGCATCACTGCATACGTCCAGGCTTTATCAAAATTAATAGTTCCTATGGCTCCAAGACGAACACCACGTACATCCACTTTATCATAGTGACCCATATCACCGACATGATTCAAGCTTTTGTCATCCTGATAAAATTGTGATTTATCCAATGCTATTATTGCAGCTGCCCGCATATTGATCCATTTAGTAGTTAAAGCATTCCAGTCATAAGCAGAGGTATTCAGATCTGCAGAGATCAAAGGCCGGTAGCCTCCTCCTGTACCAAGTGCATTCCAGGTATATATATAAGAATTTAAATCATTTTTAAACAGGGAAGTATTTAGATCATCATTGCAGATGGAAGGAGATGTACTCTCTTCTGCATAAAGCACAGAGAAGGAGAGTAGCAATAATAGTATGAGTTTACGATACATTAAAATCCTCTAGAAATGGAAAACTACACCTACTTTTGGACCATAGAGATCAAAGTCTTCAACAAGTAGCAAATCATCTTTCTCATAGTGCAGATAACGATATGTTGCCAGAACATCTCCCCAGTCAAAGCGGTATCCTATACTTGCCTGTGCCTGCCATGTAAGGTCACTGTCTCCTGCACCTATATCAAAGAGGTAAGGCACATACCAGTTTTCATTAATGTCAAAATTACCTTTAACACCTATCAATGCATCATAAGCTTCAAAAGATGGAGAAAGAGGAATACTTGGATTTTTACCCAAAGGACCCTCAAGAGTAATACTTGCCTCTATATCAAGAGAAAAGTAACGCATACCGGCGATAATATCAAGTGTTGAACTACCTGTATCTATAACATTATATCCCCCATACAAACCGACCACCCATCCGTCAAACTCTTGTGCTACAGTAGTTGCAAGTTTACCTCTTCCCATCTCTTCGCCTATTGTTTCTTCACCTGACATTCCCAGATAAATGACATCTGCAAGGAAAGAAAATTTATCTTTACGAACTTCATAGGTAGCCATAAACATACCATCCAACTGATCGATCAGACTACCATCACTCTCTACAGAATCTTCACCTGGAAGTGAATATGTTAACGTACCATCAAAACTGGCAGCCCATCCATAGATTACAAGTTGCTGTTTCCATGCACTATTCTCTTCAGTAAGCATCGAGGCTACAACTTGTTCTTCTCCCGGTACAATATCTCCACCGGCAGTTGCCAATGCACATGTAAGCACTGTGCCTGCAATTATTTTTTTCATTTCCTTCTCCTGTTTGTAAGGTTTTATTTTTATATCCTATTTTGATATTAGGATTTTGTAGTTTTTTTCACTAGAATATTATCATAAAAAAAACTTCTTGTCTATCCAAAAAACAAAATATAATTAATTAAAAGCTAATGAAGTAAAAATGAAGATAAAAGACTTTATTTTAACACTCTTTTTGATAAACTTTCTAAAATAAATGATATAAAGGATCACTATGCAACTACTTAACGGATTGATATTTTCTTCCATCTTGACAGCTTCTTTATTTGCCGGGGCTGAGGTTACTCCGGAAGAGCTAAACACTTCAGAAGAGCAAAACTACGGAATATTAGAAAACTCACACTTCCACTTCACAAGCTACTATACCCCACGTGAGGTTAAAGGAGACATTGGTCGGCAGAATAGTTTATCATCTGTCCAAGCAGAGCTTATAGCCACAGCAGATACTCTTGACCTTGGTGAAAGTAAAGGCCTTATGTATACCCTTGGGGCACAGTATGAAAATTGGATATTGGGTTTTACTTACATGCCAAGCACATTTGAAGATGAAGGAAACGGAAATGCCGTTTATGCGGTCCAGGGTCCTAATGGGAATGGTGTTTTGACAAGACTTGGTGCAACGACAACTGTAGATATAGATATGTATCTTGCAAATATCTTGTATGAAGTAGTGAAAACACCCAATACTTCGCTAAAAGTAGGTTTTGGACTTGGTTCATCTGTTGTTACATTTAATGTGACACCGGAAGCAACCCACATAGGTGAAATAGCGTATGATGGTTCTGAGCCATTTGGTTTTCTTACCGTTAATATGATGAATACATATAATGACTTTAGCTATGGATTTAATGTGAATGGTGTCAGTACAGAGATAGACAATACTCAGATAGAGTATTCAGATTTTACCCTTCAGGCAGGATATAGGTTTTATGAGAAGAAGAGATTCAAAGCAGATCTTATTGCCGGTTTTAGACAAGTGAATTTTGCTCTCACAACTAAAAGTGAGGATGATATCGTAGGTCATATATATGATGTAGATCTCACACTCTCAGGACCATTTATAGGTTTTACCTTAAGCTACTGATAAAAGATAGACTCACTCTTCCTGATAGGGAAGAGTAATTTAGTACTTAGTTTGATGTTGAAATCACTTTATATTGCACTTCATCACCTTTATAAACAGGTTCATAAATTGTGCCGTCACAATCTTCATACGTCTTTCCATCCATTTTAATAGTAGAACACTCATGATCTGGTAATGTTGTTGCAATGCTGCCAATTGCCATACCCGTCAACATTGCACCACCCATATAACCCCAATTATCATAGTATCCTCCATAATAACCACCATAGCCACCGTAATATGGATAATATCCGCCATTATAGTTTCTATCAACGTTTCCATCTCCCTTCCCTGGTCTGTTTCCATTCCCCGGACGATCAGCATTTCCCGGTCTGTTACCAGATCCAATTCCATCGCCATTTCCTGGTTTGTTACCTGACCCAATTCCTGATCCGATTCCGGCTCCAACTCCTGCCCCGATTCCGGCTCCAGCTACAGCTCCAATTCCAGCTCTATTTGCTCTGTTAGCTGTCGATGATTTTGTTGACTTGTTAAGCTTTTTACTTGTTGATGCTTTGCTTGTTTTTATACTGCTTGGTTTATGTGTTTTGATGCTACCGGGTTTATTCAGTTTTATTTTGCCGGGTTTATTTAATTTTATTGTACTGGGACGATTAGCACTACGATTTCCACTTCTATTTCCACTTCGAGAGAAATTCCCTCCCTGATAACGATTGCTACGTGGACTGCTCATACCTCCACCGCGACTCATCCCGCCTCTATTACTAAAGCCACCGCCTCCCATACTTCCTCCACGCATACCGCCACCGCCTCTCATGCCTCCACCACCACGCATACCACCGCCGCCTCGGCCGCCTCTGGCTTCAACTTGGGTTAACAGTGAAAGAGAAAGTGCTTCAGAACCGTCACTATAGTTCTTTTCCATAGTCAATGATGGAGAAAAAAACCCTACCATAACAGCAACAACAAAAAATTTAAAGAAATGATATCTTTTCATTATTTACTCCCTTTTGCTTCGACTGAGATCTTTTCTGCATCTTTAGGTGCTTTGAAGAGAAAATGTTTCCTTTTAAAGTAAGGC
>JAGGRU010000339.1 GCA_021159425.1 Sulfurovum sp. | reverse complement strand
TCATCTTTCTTCCTCCAAATTGTTATATTGTGAATAATAGATTTAGACTTGCTAAATCAACATCTGTTCAATAATCAAACATTACTAAACACACTTCATTATAACGAAATAAGATAATAAATATAATTGACTTACATCAAGAATTTAACACTAATTTAACAATTGCGTATTAAAGTTGCACCACTTTATTTAAATTTAGAAAAACGGACGTTCCCTGCCCTTTTTTAGACTTAATATCTATAATGATTCCCTCTGCATCACAATATGCTTTCACCAAAGCCAGACCTATGCCTTCACCTTTTAAGTTACTGTTAACCTGATAATAACGTTCATAGATCTTTAGCAACTGTGTTTCGTCCATTCCTATACCTTTATCGCTGATGCTCAGTATATTATTTTGTACAGCTATATCGATCTGAGACTCTTTTTCTGAATATTTCATGGCATTCATAAGTAAATTGTCAACGATTTTTTCAAAACCGATCTTATCAGCTTTAAGTTGAATATCTACGATCGTTAAATCCAAACTGTTTCGATCAAATGATTCAAATACTTCTATACGTTCCTGAAGTAATTGTTTTAAAGAAAATTGCTCTTTTTCAACAGGGTTGATCTCTTTTGTAATACTGTAAACCAACTCTTTATAGAGTCTTTCCAGTCTTAAAGAAGATGCCTCTATCCGTTCCAGACGTTTCATGGTTTTTTCATCTTCACTACGTTTTTTAAGCAGTGTTGTGTTGGCTTTTATGGTGGAGAGCGGTATATTAAGTTCATGCAGTATTTCTGAACTGAGTTGTGACAGGTTTGCATCAAGCTCAGCTTTTGGGGCAAGCAGATGAGTAGCAATAATATAGCCCCAGCCTGCTGCCAGAATTAAGACCATGACAGAAGCAATTAAAAAGTTTTTTTCAGAAAAACCTTCATTCTTCAAAAACCAGTAAATAAAACTTAAAAGTATGGTTACACTTGAGAAATACCCTAAAGTCGCAAAAAAAGTTCTCTTCTTTACGCTAACCATCTGTAGCCTACACCACGTACATTGACAATAGCTTTCGGGAAATACTTTTTGAGTTGGGTGATGTAGACTCGTAATGACCCGTCACTTGCATTTTGACCTGCAGCCCAGAGTCTGTTTTTGATCATATCAGAACTTACCACTTCTCCGTCTGCCTGAACAAGTAAGACTAAAAGTTCAACTGCTTTTTTAGTCACATCGAGCTCTTCATTATTATGAAATAGCGTTTTGCCAACCATATCAAGATTATATTCACCGATGGTCATTCTCTCTTTTCTTACCTGTCGGCGAAGCAGAGCTTGAATACGAAGCAGTAGTTCATCAAGATCGATAGGTTTCTTCATATAATCATCTGCTCCTGTCTCAAACCCCTGGGTCAATGAAGCTTTGTCATCTCTTGATGTTAAAAAAATGGTAGGCGTTACATCACCACTTTGACGAAGTTTATTAAGCAGGTCAAACCCACTCTCATAAGGAAGGTTTACATCAAAAAGATAAAGGTCATAATTTCTTTCATACGTAAGTTCAAGTGCGGAATAAGGATCCAATGCAGTATCAAGAAAAAAACCCTCTTCTTCCAAAAAATCCTGTAGTGTCTCGTTAAATAGCTTGTCATCTTCCAATAGAAGTATACGTACCAATACTTTTCCTTCTTTACAGATTTAAACAGATTTAACAATTATTATACCTCAAAAAAAATTATTTATCATGGTATAATCTTCATTGAATTTTAGACAAGGCAGACTTTTGAAAAACAAACATTTATTTTTTAAACACTCAGAAAGTCGGATATTGAGCTTTGGACTCTTTTTACTTGTAGTTTTTTTATTCCTGCTGGCACTGAGTGCCTACTTTCATCCTGATGAATTCAATGTACTCTTAAGTATGGCCGCCTCAAATATCATCTTTGGCAGAATGGCAGGTCTCTCCATAGGCATCTCTTCTCAGATGGATACCACAGAACTTATCGCTTTTAGTCTTTTTATTGAGTCGATCATGGTCTTGATCCTCTATCCACTCTTTGTTCTAAGTTGGAAAAGTTTACATGTTGTCACCTATGCACCTTTGAATGATTTTCTCAAACGCTCCCAGAAAAGTGCAGAGAAATACCAGCCTCTTATCAAAAAATACGGCATCATAGGGCTGGTTTTTTTTGTACTCACTCCTTTTGCAATGACTGGACCGGTTGTAGGAAGTTTTGTAGGTTATCTCATGGGCTTATCTCATCTTATGACACTCATTGTTGTACTCTTTAGTACACTTATAGCTATCATATTATGGACCTATTTTATCAAAAATTTTGAAGCAACATTGATCATTTACAGTGACACACTTATTACCGTACTTTCTGCAGCAGCCATAGTACTTTTGTTGTGGTATGTTATAAAAAGAAGATTTATGTAAGCATAGTTGAGCTTACATAAACATCCCGCCGTTTACTTTAAGTGTTTCACCCGTAATGTATGATGCATGATCAGAAAGTAAAAAGGCTACAGCTTCAGCTACTTCACTTGGCTGACCAAATCTTGACAATGGTATTTTGGCGGTAAAAGCATCTTTTACCTCATCTTTAAGTACCTCTGTCATTTCAGTGGCTATGAAACCCGGGGTAATGGTATTGTATCGAATGTTTCTCGGTGCTGCTTCCATAGCAAAACTCTTTGTCATTGCAATAGTACCTCCTTTGGATGCAGCATAATTCGTTTGACCGGCATTACCTGTTTCACCTACAATAGACGCAATATTCACCACGGAACCAAAACGTTTTTTACCCATTACTTTTACCGCTTCACGACAACCGATAAAAGTTGATTTTAAATTTGCTTCAATGACTGACATGAAATCATCTGTTTTCATACGCATTGCAAGTTTATCTTTGGTGATCCCCGCATTATTTACAAGGTAAGAGAGTTCTCCGTCTGCTTCCACAATAGACTTTATGGCTCCTACAAAAGCCTCTTCATTACTTACATCAAAACCTATAACCTCTGCTTTACCGCCGGCAGCTTCTATTTCTGCTTTTATCGTATTTGCTTCAGTTTCACCAGATCTGTAATTGATCCATACTTTTAAACCCATAGACGCCAATGTTTTTGCAATTTGCGCACCTATTCCCCTACTTGCACCTGTCACAAGTACATTAGATCCTGAAAATTTCATTTTTAACCTTTATTATTTTGAACGCTCTGAATAACAATAGATACTCAAAGTGTTTATTTAACAAAATTGTACCATTTTTTTATGGTACAATAAGCAGAAAGGACAGATATGGAAAAGAAAATTAAAAGATCAGTAGCTATATTATTGGCACATATCATCAAAATAGATAACAGAGATGTAGAAAAAGGTGCACCTCTTTTTTGTCAGCTTATGGGTTCAAGTTTTGATTGCGACCAGGAGGAAGCAAAAACATTTTTAAAACAAACTATGAATGAAGAGTATGACCTTGATGAACACATTGCTATTATTAATGATGCCTTATGTGATGACAAGTTAAGTAAAATGCATGTTATGGAGCAAATCAATCATATTATCTATTCAGATACGATCACGCCTGAAGACTATAAAGAATTTGAAAAGATCAAAGAAGCACTTTTTGCTTCTTGCTAGAAAGCCTGTCGGCTTCTAGATCAATGCTTCATCCATCTCTGCAGGTATCTCAAGTCCCATTAGTTTTAACACAGTGGGTGCAACATTATTCAGTCCACAGCCTTCTTTTACTTTGCTAACACCTTCAGCTAGCACAAAACACCACACTTCACCTACAGTGTGGTTTGTCAGTACATGCCCTTCTTTATCTTTCATCTCTTCACAGTTTCCATGGTCTGATGTCAAAACAATGGCATAATCATCCTCTTTTGCTTTTTCAATGATCTTTCCAAGTTCAGTATCTACAGCATTTACGGCAAGACGTGCCGCCTCATAATTACCCGTATGTCCTACCATGTCACCATTGGCAAAATTCACAACAATAAAATCATAACTTTCATCCATCGCTGTACGTACTGCCTCTCCCACTTCAGGAGCAGACATTTCCGGTTTCATGTCATAGGTTTTTACATCCGGAGAGGGAATAAGCACACGGCTTTCACCAACCATGGGTTCTTCTATTCCACCATTCATGAAAAAAGTCACATGGGCATACTTTTCTGTCTCAGCTGTATGCAGTTGTCTCAAACCAGCACGGCTTATGACTTCTGCCAAGGTATTTTCAGGTGCTTTTTTAGGGAATAATACCGGGTAAGGAAAAGAGCTATCATATTGTGTCATCGTTGCAATGTAAAGGGGGACATATTTACATGCAAATTCATCAAAATGTTCATCACCTAATGCTGCAGTAATTTCTCTTACCCTGTCTGAACGGAAATTGGTCATAATGACAACATCATCTTCTTTCAAACCTTCATAGCCATTGAATGCTGCAGGTTCTATAAATTCATCTGTCTCATTTTTTGCATAACTCTCATCAATATAAGCACTTGGCGTTAATGCAGTAGACGGAGTAGCTTCAGCGATAGCTCTGTATCCTTTTTCCACTCTCCCCCAGCGATTATCTCTATCCATCGTATAAAAACGGCCACCGATCGTTGCGATAGATATATCTTCATCACATATTTTTTCAATTTCTTCTATATAGGTTTTTGCCGAAGTAGGACTTACGTCTCTTCCGTCAGTGATCAGATGTAAAAAAACTTTTTTCCCTCTCTCTTTTGCCAATTTTGCAAATCCGACAGTATGCTTTATATGTGAATGTACACCCCCATCACTGAGTAACCCTACAAGATGTACTCTGTCACCTTTTGCCAAGGTTTCACTCAAAACTTCATTTTTTTCTATACTTCCATCTTCAAGTGCAAGAGAAATTTTAACGAGATCCTGATACAAAATTCTCCCGGAACCTATGGTCATATGCCCCACTTCAGAGTTCCCCATTTGACCTTCAGGCAATCCCACGCTCAAACCATGAGTTGAAATAAGTGCTTTAGGAGCTGTTTCAAAAAGTGTATCATATGTAGGTTTTATTGCATCTTTAAAAGCATTACATGTACTTTCCGGTTTACAACCTATACCATCGGTAATAATTAAAATCGTTTTTTGAATACTCATAATGTATCCCCTTTGTATGTTTTAATTGAAATAATAGTAAAATACTCCTTTAAATAAAATATGGGAACCTCTAATGTTATACGAACTCTCCAATCTTCTCCATACGAATCTATTTGGATACATCTCTGTACGTGCAGGATTTGCTTTCTTTATAGCATTCATACTGACTCTCTATTTCATTCCAAAATATATAGCATGGGCTATTTCAAAAAATGCAAACCAGCCTATTAGTAAATATGTTCCGGGACATGCAGGAAAAAGTCATACACCTACTATGGGTGGTGCTATTTTTCTTGCCTCTACGCTTATTGCAGTATTTATAGTCATAGATCTTAGCAATCCTTATGTTTGGGGTGGAATTATTACCCTGGTAGGGTTTGGACTTGTTGGATTTAAAGATGACTTGGGAAAAGTGATCTCCGGAGACAACTTGGAGGGACTTACACCAAGAGGGAAGATGGCACTGCAGGCTGTTGTTGCCTCCATAGCAACAGGTTTGCTTCTCTATGCAGGTTTTCCAACAGAGTTTTATGTGCCCTTTCTCAAAAATCCAATTTTTGATCTGGGATACTTTACCATTCCTTTTTGGATTCTTATTTTCTTGGCTACAACAAATGCTGTAAACTTAACAGATGGACTTGACGGACTTGCCACTGTTCCTTCCATTGTTGCACTTTTTTCTCTTGCCGTCATTGTATATGTTACCGGGCATGCCATTTTCAGTCAATACTTACTTATGCCAAATGTAAAAGGTGTGGGGGAAGTGATGATCCTGGCTACTGCTTTAGCCGGTGGTCTTTTGGGGTTTTTATGGTACAACTGTTACCCCGCAGAACTTTTCATGGGTGATACAGGAAGCCTTGCGATTGGAGGCTTCCTTGCCTACCTTGCTATACTTGGGAAAAGTGAAGTGCTTTTAATTCTCATAGGATTTATATTTGTCATGGAAACTGTTTCAGTCATTTTACAGGTAGGGTCTTACAAGTTACGTAAAAAACGTATTTTCAGAATGGCACCGATCCATCACCATTTTGAACTTAAAGAGTGGGCAGAAAATAAAATTATTGTACGTTTTTGGATGATTTCTTTCATTGCAAATGTTCTTGCTCTCATTTCGTTTAAATTTAGATAATACGCAGGGTCGGTTCACCGACCTTTTTATTTAAATACATTGGTCGGTGAACCGACCCTACAAGGAATCATTATGCAAAAACCTACCCTTTTCGGATACGGACTCACAACTAAAGCCATTGCCAAAAAACTTGGTGGAGGCTGTACTTTCTTTGATGACAATGCAAAAGAGGTATACACAGATGAAGATAACAATCAAATACTCCCTTCAAATCTGTTTGACCCTGAAAAAAGTATCTTAGAAGTCACTACCCCAAGCCTCAAACCAGATCATCCACTCATCCAAAAAGCAAAAAACGTATTGAGTGAATATGATTACTTTGATAAAGAGATGCCTTTCAGTATTTGGATCTCCGGTACCAATGGTAAAACAACCACAACACAAATGCTCACACATATTTTAGAAAAAAGAGGGGCACTCAGCGGAGGGAACATAGGTACTCCACTTGCAGAACTGGATACCCATGCACCTATCTGGGTACTTGAAAGCAGTTCTTTCACATTGCATCATACCAATACTGCATCTCCGGACATTTACCTTTTGTTACCTATCACTCCGGATCATTTAGACTGGCATGGAACTCCAGAACAATATGAAGCAGATAAACTCAAACCTCTTCTCACTATGAAAGAGGGAGAACTTGCACTGGTTCCTAAAGGTCTGAATTTACCTAAGACTGATGCTTATGTAGTAGAGTATGACAGTAATGAATTCATCACTGAATATTTTAAACTGGATGCTTCAAAATTAAATTACAAAGGTGCTTTTCTACAAGATGCTTTACTGGCGCTTGCTGTTACAAAAGTGCTTTTTGATGAAACAGATTATGATCTGCTCAACCATTTCAAACGTGATGCACACAGACAGGAAGAGTTAAAAGACAGTAAAGGTCGTCTATGGGTGAATGACTCAAAAGCAACAAACCTGGATGCAACACTTCAAGCAGTAAAAGGTTATGCTGACAAACATATTCATCTCATCTTGGGCGGTGACGATAAAGGAGTAGATCTAAACCCACTTTTTAAGGTCATGGAAGCCCTTAACCTTACACTATATACTATAGGGGCAAATAATAGCAGACTTTTAGAGTTGGCAAAGAGATACAATATTGATGCTGTTGAGTCTAAAAATATAGAAAATGCCATAGACAACATAGACAAAGTACATACAGACAAAAGTATAGCCCTGCTCTCACCTGCTGCAGCAAGCTTTGACCAGTTCAAATCATACAAACACAGAGGTGATACTTTTATGAAGCTGGTAAAAAACCTCTAAATAATAGATTTTCTTAAGAAAATCATACAAGAATGAGTAATTACTAATTACTCATTACTCATTCTTAAGGTTTTGCTGTTATAATTTCATCCACTTACCAGCTAGGTAGGTATGGCTCCATAGCTCAGTCGGTAGAGCAAAGGATTGAAAATCCTTGTGTCGGCGGTTCGATTCCGTCTGGCGCCACCATCCATTAACCCCCTATTTTACGAGCTTTCATAATTTAAATAATCAACTCGTACGTTATTTGTACATTCAGTATTTAAATATTGCGTTTACTCTTTGTTTTGACGTGACAATTATACATT
>JAGGRU010000079.1 GCA_021159425.1 Sulfurovum sp. | reverse complement strand
AGGAAAGCACGGTTGAAAGAGGAAGCGGTATCCCGTATTTTATCAAGTGCATCCCGTATGACATTGAGTGCTGTATCAGCCCCCAAACAATACTCGGTTCCATAAATATCATTGTCGATCGTTGAAGGGATCCCTACAAAATTGAGATCAAACTCTGAACTGAATTTTTCCATAGCACGGAATGAACCGTCACCACCCAGTATAATAAGACCTGTAATATCATGTTCTTTGAGATTATTGTAAGCCTGTTGGCGGTACTCATACTCAAAAAAACGTTTGGAGCGAGAAGAACGGATGATCGTACCGCCACGGTGCAAAATGCCTGCTACATCATGATGGGTAGCCGGTTCTATCTTGTTATCGATCAAACCTTCAAGTCCGTCATAGATCAGATAAGGTTTTTCTCCCATTTTATAAGCATAATCAACAAATTTTTTGATCGCAGGATTCATTCCCGGTGCATCACCACCAGATGACATAATTGCGAAAGCCACTACAAGACCTCTTTTTTTCGATCAAGATTGGCAAAACCTGGCAGGATTTTACCCTCAAGCAGTTCGAGACTTGCTCCACCGCCTGTAGAGATAAAGCTGAAATTATCTGCTTCACCTGTTTTTTCCACTGCATCTGCTGTGTCACCTCCACCTACTATGGTGTAGGCATACGTATCAGCAATGGCATTGGCAAGTTTATAAGTACCTTTTGAAAATCTTGGAATTTCATAAATACCCATGGGTCCGTTCCAAATAATAGTATTGGAGAGGTCAACAGCTTCGCTAAAGAGTTTCACGGTAGCCGGTCCGATATCAACAGCCTGAAATCCTTCAAGCACATCCTGGGAAGGTACCACTTTAATATCTACCGGAGCTTCTATTGAATCTGTAATAACAAGATCAACAGGCAAATAGATCTTAACCCCATTTTGTTTAGCCTGTTCTATGACATTACGTGCAGTTTCGATATATTCTTCTTCATAAAGAGAATTCTGCATATCATAATCAAGTGCTGCAAGAAAAGTATTACTCATAGCACCGCCAATGATCAGTTTGTCAATTTTTTGAAGTACCTCTTTGAGCAATGTGATTTTGGATGAAATTTTTGCTCCTCCAACCACAAGGGCGATAGGACGTATCGGGTTCTCCAATGCTTTTGAAAAAGCTTCTATTTCACGTATCATTAGGAAGCCCGCTACTTTGGTATCTACAAATTCAGTAATACCATAGGTAGAAGCATGCTTACGGTGAGACGTACCAAAAGCATCATTCACATAGACATCACAAATAGAAGCCAGTCTCTTTGAAAGTTCAGGATCATTCTTTTTTTCACCCTCTTGAAAACGAATATTCTCCAGTAGAAAAACACGTTCAAGTGAGCAGGTGGCAATTTCATCTTTTGATGCATCAAAATCTTCGATGAATTCTACTTTTCTCTGAAGCAGTCTTTCGAGACGTTTAACAATATGTTTGAGACTGTATTTTTCATCGTATGCGCCTTTGGGTCGCCCAAAATGGGAAACCAGTGTAATGGAGCAGGCATTATGGTCAATACAGTAATTTATTGTTGGAAGTGCCGCACGAATGCGACGGTCATCTGAAATATTGTTATGCGAATCAACAGGCACATTGAAATCAACACGGATCAAAACACGCTTGCCCGTGACATCAATGTCTTTAAGACTTTTTACGCCCATCATTGTAGTAAGATTAGAGGTCATACTGTGGTCTCCTTAAATTGTAAACATTCGTTCATAATACTCTTTTGCCATACGTCCGGAATCAAACTCAGCTTCGATCTCAGACATAGCATTTTTCATGACTTTAACCCAATCTTCCGGCTGATCATAATAGAGTGGAAGGATCTTGTTTTCCAGTACATCCATCATGTTTTCATAATCTTGATTATCCTGCTCTTCAATAGAGAGATTTGGATTGGCAAAAGGAATAGTGAAGGCATTCTTGCCGTCTCTGGCAAACTCAGGATGCCATCCATCATTAATGGAGAAATGAATAGAACCGTTCATACTGGCTGTCATACCACTGGTTCCACTGGCTTCACGTGTAATGCGTGGAGTGTTGAGCCAAATATCACTTCCCTGTTTTAGCAGGCGGGAAAGGCTAAGCTCATAACCGGTAACAACCGCTATATTCTTATAGTGACGGCTGATCCGGATGAGTTCATTAAACGTATCTACTGAACCATGATCCGTAGGGTATGGTTTTCCTGCCCAAATAATTTGAACCGGTCTTTCCTGATTTGTGATAAGTTTAACAAAGCGTACAAAGTCTCGAATGAGCAGGTCAGGGCGTTTATATTCTGCAAAACGGCGAGCCCATACGATAGTAATGACTTCGGGGTCAAACATTTTTCCTGTTTGATCGGCTACAACCTCAAAAAGAAGTTTTTTGAGGTGTTTTTTACGTGCCATAACCTCATAGTCTTCATGTTCATCAAGAGCGCGTATCAGAGTTTTATCGGTCCAGTATTTTTTATTTTGGGCATTGGTAATAGAGATAATATCACATCTGTCTTCAATATGAGACCACATGTCATTGGCTACATCTCCATGTATCTTGGAAACAGCATTGGCGATTTTGGCAGTACGCAAGGCACCCACGGTAAGACTGAAATTGTCTCCCTCTTTATTGCCACTAAGTTCACGTACAGTTTCAAGTGAATGTTCACTAAAAAAGCCCATTCTGTGCAGAAAGTTAATATTATGCTCTTCATTTCCTGCTGCTTCCGGTGTGTGTGTGGTAAAAACAACATGCTCACGCAGTGCTTCCATTGTTTGATAGTGTTTTCCATAAAGTTCATAAACAAGTGGCAGTGCATGCCCCTCATTCATATGATAAATATCAACTTTGTGATTCAACGCTTCAAGTACTTTGGTCCCACCAATACCCAATACGATCTCCTGTGCCACACGGGTATGCTCATTGCCATCATAAAGTTTATGGGTAATGGTTCTTGAGAGATAGTCATTTTCATCGGTATCTGTAGAAAGAAGTATAATCGGTGCGGAGCCAAAGACTTCAGGGCGAAGCAGGAAAGCTTTCACACGTACTTCTCGATCGTCCACTTTAACAGTCACATGGACGTCCAGCTCTTCAAGAAAATAGTAGAATTGTCTTATGAAAGAGGGACGCAGTGTGCCATCTTCGTTACGTGACTGATGATAGTAACCAAAACTCCAAAGCAGTCCTATTCCCACCACATTCTGTTTGAGGTCATAGACACTTCGCATATGTGAGCCTGCAAGAAAACCAAGACCTCCAGAGTAAATCTTGAGTGCCTGGTCTATAGCAAACTCCATAGAAAAGTAGGCAACACTTTTACTATATTTTGGATTTATGTCATAACTGTGTAATTGCATTTATCTTATCCTTCGTATTTAAAACTATTTGTTGAGATTGGCATAAAGTATGGTTTTATCCAACTCTACACCTGTTTGGTCATAAGTATTGACTTTTAGCCTAGAGTTAAGTTTTACTTATTTCCGACAAAAATACACATATCAACAAGACGAGAACTATATCCCCACTCATTATCGTACCATGCAAGTACTTTTACTGTTTTTCCGTCAACCACAGAAGTCATATCCGGTACATAAGTCGAGCTGTAAGTAGAGCCGATAAAATCACTTGAAACACGTTTGTCGTTATCGATCTCGATGAGACCTTTAAAGTGACCTTCTGCTGCATTATTGAAAGCAGTATTGATCTCTTCTACTGTAACATCTTTTTTCAAATTAACCGTCAAATCCACTATAGAAACATCCGGCGTAGGTACACGCATCGCATAACCGTTCAGTTTACCTTTAAGCTGAGGCATAACCAATGCAATAGCTTTGGCTGCTCCCGTTGTTGTAGGGATCATGTTAACAGCTGCTGCACGTGCACGACGTTTATCTTTGCTGTGTTTAACATCAAGTACATTCTGGTCATTGGTATAGGCGTGGATAGTCGTCATCAGACCATTTACTATACCAAATTCATCATCAAGCACTTTACAAATAGGTGCAAGACAGTTCGTTGTACAACTTGCATTTGAAATGATTGCTTCACCTTTGTAATCATCTGTGTTTATATTCAGTACAAATGTAGGGGTGTCATCCTTTGCAGGAGCTGACATAACTACTTTCTTTACACCGTTCTTCAAAAAAGGTGTTGCTTTCTCTATACTTAAAAAGACTCCTGTACACTCAATAACAAGTTCTGCACCCGCTGAACCAAAATCAATATTTGCTGGATCTCTATCTGAGAATATTTTTATTGCTGTACCATTAAGCTCAATAGTACTGTCATCGATCACTTTTGCATCAATACCTGTGTGAACACTGTCATATTTAAAAAGATACTCCAACATATCCAGTTTAGATGTTGTGTTGAGTGCCACAAGTTCGATATCATCACGCCCCATAATTATCTTTGCTACGATCATACCGATTCTACCTGTTCCGTTAATTGCTACTTTGATTGCCATTTTTTCTCCTGATTTAATTTTGATGATATAATACTATATTTTTCTAATATTTTCGATTATATAAATGCTATTATTTTAAACAACTTGATCATTAAAGATCAACCTATGAATTTTCCGCTTCTGCTTATTTGGGCATCCATGATCTCTATCTCTCTTGCACCGGAGATCACAACATCAGGATCAAGCGAATAATCAAGTGTTTCATCTCTTCCATCATAATCTATAGAATTCAGAATGACTTTAAGTGCTTCAAATCTTGCATCTTGTTTGTTGTTTGATCGGATAACGGTCCATGGTGCATTGTGAGAATGGGTCTGTTTAAGCATATTGTACTTTGTTTCGGTAAAGTCATCCCATCTGTCTTGTGCCTGTACATCAATTTCAGAGAGTTTCCATTGTCTTAATGGGTCGGTTTTCCTTCTCTCAAACCTTCTTGCCTGTTCATCTTTTGTAACAGAAAAATAGAGTTTTATAAGTATGATCCCCTGTCGTGTCAGATCTTTTTCAAATCCTTTAACCCCTTTCATAAAATCATCATGCTCTTTTTGGGTACAAAAACCAAAAACGGATTCTACCATAGCTCTGTTGTACCAGCTTCTGTCAAACAGGACTATCTCTCCGCCTCTTGGAAAGTATGAAATATATTTTTGGTAGAACCATTGGCTTTTTTGTTCGTCTGTCGGTTTTCCCAGTGCAACGATACGATAATGTTTTTCATTCATGTATCTGGTGATCCTTCTGATGGTCCCACCTTTACCCGCGGCATCACGCCCTTCAAAAAGAATGATCATTTTTTGATTTGTCTCTTCAATGTGCTTTTGAAGCTTGATCAGTTCAGCCTGGTAAGGCTTGAGTGCCTGCTCATGTTTTCTCTTACTTACAGCTTTCTTCTCTGCATCGTTTTGTTGTTTTGTTTCAGTATATCCTTGAATGAGTTCATCAAGTGAGACCATGCTTCCGTCTATTTCAAATTGGTTTTGATTATTTTTTTCCATTTTTCTCTCCTTTTAATTTTTTTGAGTCCTTATGACTCTCAGCATTAAGTTCGTCTAATATCTTTTCACCTTTTTTTATCTGCAAAGTGATGATAGCCTGTTCTTCTTTTAACGCTTTCAACTCTTTTTTATTCAGGTTTTTTCTTGGTGTCTTATCAAGTATCTCTTTTCTGGCTTTTAATTTTTCTAAAAGACGTTTGATGGACTTCTTTTTTCCTGATTTTTTAAAATCATCTAAGCCTAAATAGTTTTTTACATCTGTAATAAATTTTTTAACACTCATTGTTCATCCTTTTGATTTAGAATTTCTTTCACTTCTTCTTCCTCTATAATCATCTCACTATTATCGGTGACATAGATTATTTCTGCCATTGCAATAAGGTTGGCACTAATATTATAAGCATAACCACTGTCATTCATGAGTGAAGTAGCCATTTCATTGCTGATCAATCTATTTCTAATAAGATTGTCCAGTTTACCGTTTGCGATGATGTCATATCTTTCTGTATGGACTTTTGCTTTTGAGAGCAACAGTAATATTTCATCTTCCTGATCTGACATGGCAATAAGGTTAATTGTTCTTAAAAGTTCTGCCAAATCTTTTCTCATACTATTATATTCAGATTTGATATGTGTATTGGTACTCTTAGAGTACTTTACCAAGTTCTTTTGTAAATGTTTAGTGTCTTTAACTGCCTCTACAATATCCTTATTGGCAAGTTTTATTTTATATAACTCTTTTATCTCTTCATGTGCCATTTGAGATTGGGCTTTGGTAGAGAAATCTATAATTTCACCATAGATACCCTTGATCTTATGATGATAGAAATCATCTATATCAATAGCACTTTGACTATAGGAATCTTTAACCACTTCCTCTAAGGGCATGTCTGAGAGAATGTTGGATCTTTTGATATTTAATCCGTGTGTAATGATCTCGAAAGCATTATCATATAAATGTTTTGTCTCTTTTTTGATAGCAGCCATCGCAGTCATAGATGTTTCAAGGACTGAATCATTAAGATATTTCACAGTGTCAAAACTTTTAGCTTCAGACACAGCAGACGGTTTGAGTTTGGTTTGTAAAAATTTTACAAGCTTATCTACAAATGGTATAAACATAAGCACACCTATAATCTTAAATAAAGAATCAAAAACAGCAAGTTTTAATGTGTGATTATCATTTGCAATTCCCAGAAAATCACTTATTGCATCAACACTGACTATCATTTGATCCATCAGTAACACAGCAATTGTTGCAGTAACAACATTAAAAATAAAGTGGGCAGCAGCCAAACGCTTACCATCTATATTTGAACTGAGTGAACCAATAATGGCGGTGATCGTGGTACCAATATTTGCTCCAATAGTAAGGGCTAAAGCATTTTCATAGGTAATTTGCCCCACCGCTAGAGCTGCTAAAATAAGTACGATCGTAGCATGAGAAGATTGCATCACAACCGTTGCCAGTACTCCGATCCCTATAAAAATCATTAAACCTTTGAATCCATCAACTGCAAAAGATGCCAGATCAATAGTGTTTTTAAATGCTTCAAATCCTTCTTTCATATAATGAATTCCAAGGAATAGGAAACCAAGTCCTGTGAGTATGTAACCAATACCTTTGAGTGATTTGGCTTTTTGAAAGATAAGTATCACACCAAATACGAGCATAGGCATGGCATATGCTGAAATTTTAACCTTTAGACCAAATCCTGCCATTAACCAAGCACCGGTAGTGGTACCTATGTTTGCTCCTAAAATGATCCCTATACCTTGAGTAAGACCAATAAGTCCTGCTCCTATAAAGGAGATAGTCAAAACTGAAACTAATGAACTTGATTGCATAATAGCAGTAGTTACAAATCCAAAACCTATACTTTTGTAGAGTTTATTGGTAGACTTTTGTAATATTCTCTCTAATGTACCACCGGAGAAAGCTTTAAAACCTTCTTCAAGCGATATCATTCCAAACAAAAAGATAGCAACCCCAGCGGATATTTCTTTAAAATCCGGACTAATCCAAAAACCATATGCTAATACGATTAATATACTAGGTAAAAAAATTCTTCTCAACATTAAAGTACAATTCCTCTAATCATAAAATAGATCACTGCTGATAGTACAGCAGCGGCAGGAACAGTAATAACCCAGGCAGCAATGATCTTCTTCACAGCATCTCTTTTAACATATTGCACTTTACGAGCAGATTTTAAGTGTTTTTTAGCCTCTTTGAGAAGATCTTCTTCTTCATCGATCATTTTGTAAAGATCAACAATTCTTTCATAATCTGCTTTTGCTTTTTCCTCTTTTGCTTCCAGCGTTTTAAGTTCGGCATGCAGTGCTTTGAGCTGTTTTTTCTCATCAATGATAT
>JAGGRU010000189.1 GCA_021159425.1 Sulfurovum sp. | reverse complement strand
AGATGAACTGATCGTTTCACGTACAGATTTTACAGGAAAGATCACTTATGTAAACGAAACATTTGCAGAAATTTCGGGATACAAACCCGAAGAGCTCATTGGTCAGCTGCATAACGTCATAAGACATCCAGATATGCCAAGATCAGCCTTTTCTGATCTGTGGGCAACAGTGCAAAGAGGTGATACTTGGGAAGGATATGTAAAAAATCTTCGTAAAGATGGTGGGTATTATTGGGTTTTTGCAAGGGTCTCTACTGTCATACAAAATGGTGAAGCGATAGAATATAAATCTGTAAGAGAACCGGTCTCAAGAGAAAAAAAGATAGAAATACAAAATCTTTATGATAAATTACGTTCTGAAGAAGAGGGAACAACAAGAGTGGTACTTTATATAAAAAATGAGAATCTTGAAGCTGCAGAGGCACTTGAATCGTAAAAATTACTCGTTTATCTTCTCTTTGATCTCTTTAGCAATAGCAGAGATCTTTGTGATCTTTTGAGTATCACTCAAACTCTCATCTAGTAAAACTTTTACAAAAGCAGAACCGACGATGACACCGTCAACACCCTTGGCTTTATCTTTTGCTGTATTCTGATCTACACCGAAACCAACATAGACAGGCGTCTCCGTAAATTTTTTGATATCAGCAATAATAGGCTGTAGATCTTCACTTTGTCCTGAACCGGTAATGCCGGCATAGGCTACAAGATAGATGAATTTTTTGGCATCTGTTACGATCTGCTCTATGCGTTCTTTTGTATCTGTTGGTGCTATGAAGTCTATAAGGCTTAATCCAGCGGCTTTAATACTTGGTTGATAAGGTTTTGCTTCTTCAAAAGGAAGATCAGGGATGATGAAACCATTCACCCCTGCTTTTTTTGCTTCAGCGATGAAGTTGTCCATACCTCTATGATAAAAAGGATTAAAATATCCCATCCATAAAGTATCGATGTGTGGAGCTATTTTTGCGGAAGCTTCAAAAAGGTGTTGTAATTTAAATCCATTTTGCAGGGCTTTTAAATTTGCTGCTTCGATAACGGGACCATCTGCAACAGGATCTGAGAACGGTATACCAAGCTCAAGTGTATCTACACCAGCTTCACCCAAAGCCAATGCTGCATCAATTGTAAATTCTAATGATGGGAAACCAGTGGTAATATATGCGACTAATTTTATCAAATAAGACTCTTTTTGTATAATTTTCAACATTATATGATAAAATAAGTAAAAAATAGGGGTCATGGGTTGAATATTTTGTGGCAAAGCTATGAAATATTAAAGCCTTGACCCCAATATATGGAATAAGATGAGTATTCATACCCCTAAGATAGAAAAAAAAGTAACTTTATCAACGATAGCAAAGATGAAAGGTGTCGAACCCATCACTATGGTGACAGCCTATGATGCACTTTTTGCACAGCTTTTTGACGGTGAAGTAGAGATGATCCTTGTAGGTGACAGTCTTAACATGAGTTTTCTAGGCAAAGAAGATACACTTTCTGCAACGATGGATCAAATGATCTATCATACTCAAGCTGTGTGTAATGGTGCGAAATTACCGCTTATTGTTCTAGATATGCCTTTTGGAACATACACTTCACCTGAAGTAGCACTTCTAAATGCAACCAGAGCCTATCAGGAGACAAATGCACAAGCGATAAAAATAGAAGGCGGTAAAGAGAGGGCACATATTGTTGAAGCCTTAGTACAGAACTCCATAGCGGTACTTGGTCACATTGGGCTTATGCCGCAGTTTTTACGTTCAGATGGCGGGTATAAGATCAGAGGGAAAGATCAGCAGGATATTGATACTTTAGTGGAAGATGCACTTGCTTTGGAAAAAGCCGGTGTTTTTGCTATTGTGGTTGAAGGTGTCAAATCTGAAGCTGCTGAGGCTATTACTAAAGCTGTCTCCGTACCAACCATTGGTATTGGGGCAGGGAACACAACAGATGGTCAAGTGTTGGTCTGGTCAGATATGTTCGGTTTCTTTGAATCATTTAAACCAAAGTTTGTGAAACAGTATTGTGATGGAGCAAAACATATACGTGATGGTTTGGAAACCTATAGAAATGAAGTCAAAGCACGTGAATTTCCTAGTCAGGAGTACACTTATTAATGTATAGAGTTACTGTAGGGTCGGTTTACCGACCAAAAATGTATCGTGTACTAAACTTAATGGTCGGTAAACCGACCCTACGTGAGGTTTTGTAATTATGGAGCGTATGGTTGAAATAGAACGCTTTGAGGAAGAAGTAACGTATGAAATGACCCTTCGTCCCAGTTCTTGGGATGAGTATATAGGTCAGGAGAAGATGAAAAAGAATCTCAAAGTTTTTATAGAAGCGAGTAAAAAGAGAAATGAAGCTTTAGATCATATACTCTTTTTTGGACCTCCGGGTTTAGGTAAAACAACGATTGCCAATATTATCGCTACAGAGATGAATACCAATATTAAAACCACTGCTGCCCCGATGATAGAAAAAGCAGGAGATCTTGCAGCACTCTTGACGAATATTGAAGAGGGTGATATTTTATTCATTGATGAAATTCACCGTATGTCTCCGGCCATTGAAGAGATACTCTACCCTGCGATGGAAGATTTTCGTTTAGATATCATCATAGGGTCAGGACCTGCGGCACAAACAGTGAAGATCGATCTGCCACGCTTCACGCTCATAGGTGCAACTACAAGAGCAGGAATGTTGTCAAATCCTCTTAGGGAACGTTTTGGTATGCACTTTAGAATGCAATTTTACACGCCTGAAGAACTCACTGAAATTGTTGCCCAGGCTGCCCAGAAACTTGAAAAACCTTCGCAGAAAAAAGCTTCTGTAGAAATAGCTAAACGAAGCAGGGGGACACCGCGTATCGCACTGCGTCTGCTCAAAAGGGTAAGAGATTTTTCAGAAGTAGCCAATGAAAATGAAGTTACATTGGATCGTGCAAGGTATGCTTTGGATGAACTTGGAGTGAACCATCTTGGATTTGATGAGCAGGATATTCAGTTATTGGAACTCCTGGTTTCTGCAAAGAATAAACCTATGGGGCTGAGTACAATTGGTGCTGCTTTGAGTGAAGATGAAGGAACGATCGAAGATGTGTTAGAACCTTATCTTATTGCGAATGGATACATTGAGAGAACAGCACGTGGACGTATTGCTACACAAAAATCTTATGAACACTTTAAGCTTGGTGGAAGCAAGGATGGTCTTTTTGATGACTAAAACATCACTCATGATCACAGCTCTGTTCATTTTAGGTCTTGTAGGTGCCTATAGTGTTTATCAGCCTTTTATCCTCTCTATATCTGTTGCTATGCTTCTTTCTATGGCAACATTCAACTTAACAAAACAACTCACCAAGATGACTGATTCAGCCAAAATATCTGCAGCCATTTCAACTCTGCTCATGACTCTGTTGCTCTTTGTTCCTATTATATATTTGGCAACCGTTGGGGTAAGTTACATTTCGCAGATAGACAATACAGGAATAAAAGATACGATCAATACAGTAAAAATTTTTGTTGAAGAGATACCCTATTTAAATGACATCAGTGACCAATATTTAAATGATCAAAAGATCACAGAGTATATTAAAGATTCAACAACGTATCTAACTCTTGCAGGCGGAGCCGGGCTTGGTTTTATGAAAAATATGTTTTTTGTGGTCGTATTTTACTTTTTTATAAACTATTATGGAAATCGTTTTTTTGATACTATTTTGGAACTTCTTCCTGTTTCTCCGGCAAAAGGAAGCAGAATGATACAAGAAGTTTCTGCCACAATGGAAATCGTTTTTTACTCCATTATTGTTACTGCTATCTTTGAAGGTGTTCTTTTTGGTATCATTATGAGTTATTTTGGCTTTAATGGACTTCTTTTTGGTGTCATTTACGGTTTTGCATCACTTATCCCTATTGTAGGGGGTATTGTTGTATGGCTGCCCGTTTCACTTTATGCCTGGACAAAGATAGATTTGCAAACGGCCGTTACGATTGCATCGTATTCTATTATTATGATCTCTATCATCGCAGATACGTTCATTAAGCCAATGATCATTGATGTGATCAAAGTAGATTTTCTGAAAAGTACTATAGAGATCAATTCTATACTGATCTTCTTCTCTATTTTGGCAGGTATGAGTACCTATGGTTTCTGGGGAATGATCGTCGGACCGGCAGTAACCTCTTTTCTGATAGCGATCACGAAAGTGTACCTGGATCACAGTGAAAAATAAATATAAAATAAAGGATTTAAAATTATAAAAATACTCATTATAGAAGATGACCCGGAATTGGCACTCATCTTAACAAATTATCTTACCAAGTTCGATATGGAAGTCATAGGCGCAGAAGATCCGTATATTGGACTCTCTTTACTGACACAACATAAATTTGACTTGATCATCCTGGACCTGACCCTGCCGGGGATGGATGGACTTGAAGTGATCCCCAAGATCAGAGAGATAAGCAATATTCCTATTATTATCTCCTCCGCACGGGATGATATTACCGATAAAGTGATCGGTATGGAGCGTGGGGCAGATGATTATATGCCTAAACCTTATGATCCCAGAGAGTTGGTTACACGCATCAAAACGATTTTAAGACGGACACACAGTGTGGAAGAGAAAGTTGAAAAGAAAGTAGAACTTTTTATTGCGGATGCAAAGGCACATGCAATTACTTTCAGGGGAGAGTTCTTAGAATTGACCGCTGCGGAATATGACATATTGTCAATGCTGATCCAGCATAAAAACGGTTCAGTTTCAAGAGAACAACTGCTCTATGAGAGTGAACATATTGATGATGACAGTTCTATTAAAAATATCGATGTGATCATTTCACGTATTAGACAAAAAATAGCAAAAGTCGATCCTGAGCATATTTATATCAAACCTATTCGCGGTGTAGGATACCTTTTAACAGACCGAGTATGAAAAACTTATCTGTAACGACCTTTATCCATGTTCTTTTTTCCCTGGCGATCGCTATTTTGATCGCTACTTTTCTACTCTTTTTGTCTTGGGACAAAGACAGACAAAAAATAGCAGAGTTCAAACGCTACCAACTCCTCTCCATTACTTTTTTATCGAAATTACAAGCATATCCAGCTCCGGACGAACTTGAAAAATTGTATAAAGATTTGCAGGTCAAACCGATTTCAAAAGAGAATATCAAAGAGGTTAAAGAGAAGATACAAAAACAGGGAAAAACACTGTTTACCGGCGGTACAAAAGCAGGCAAAGTGAAAGTCTACGACATAGATGGTACACATTATATCAATGTGCAGCGCATGTCTTATAATCTTATGCTTTTAAATGATACGAAGGAAAATTACTATTTTGAAATAGCAGTTGCATCCGGAGTATTTCTTATTGTGCTTCTACTTTTACTCTATTTGGCTGTACTGAAAAAACTGTATCCACTGAAAAAACTACATAAGCAGATACAGAGATTTGCCCAGGGAGATATGAGCACGCGTATCACATATGAACATGATGACGAGATAGGTAAAATAGCAAAAAGTTTCGATGATGCCATTGTACATATTCATCAATTAAGCAGTTCAAAAAATCTTTTTATGCGTAATATGATGCATGAGTTGAAAACGCCTATTACCAAAGGGCGTATTGTTGTTGAAATGCTTGAAGATGAGAGTATTAAAAAGACACTGGTACGTGCATTTGAACGTATGAATGAATTGATCACTGAGCTTTCAGAACTTGAAAAAGTAACCTCCCAGAGTTTTGAGCCTGATTTTGAATATGTCATGTTAAGCGAGATCATCAATGAGAGTAAAGAACTTTTAATGTCGCATCAGAACTGTATCGAAATAGAGGTGGATGAGCTTGCCCTCACTACAGATAAAAAGCTCATGGCACTGGTGATCAAAAACTTGATCGATAATGGTATGAAATACGGAACTGGTGACTGTGTGATGTTACGTACAAATTATAATATTATCGAGGTGATCTCCCAGGGAGATGCTTTGGAACATGATCTTCATTATTATACAGAGCCCTTCTCACAGGCAGAAAAACGAAGTTCCGGTTTTGGTCTTGGGCTCTATATTGTGCATAATATTTTGGAGAAACTAGGCTACAGATTAGGATACGACCATAGAGATGGTAAAAATATTTTTATGATCGTTCCAGTCAGGTAGGGTCGGTTTACCGACCAAAATATAAGTTTTGATAAAAGTGGTCGGTTAACCGACCCTACGTTATTTATCTTAACGCTTCGGCTATCAACTCTAGCGGATTCTTAAAGATCGTTTCTACTTCTGCATTATTCATCGCTTCAGAGAGTTGCATTCTGCAAGCAGAACACTCAGCACTTACATAATGTGCTTTTGTTTCTTTGATCATTGCTGCTTTCGGTTTCCCTGCTGCTTCGGCAAAATGGAACTTTTCAGTTTGCATGGTCACACCGCCAAAACCACAACATCTATCAGGATCAGACATTTCTATCATTGGGTAGTTTGGGGCAAGTAAGTTACGCGGCTGTTTGTAAATTCCCTGTACTTTTTTTGCATGACACGGGTCATGGTAGGTTACAGTTTTGTCAAACTTTTTCCCTTTGTCTTTGAGTATTTGTTGTAGCTCGGTATTATCGTCCAGCCATGCTGTTGCCATGTGTATTTTTTCAGCTACGTTCTTTGCACGTGCTTCCCACTCCGGCATGTCATGGTTTTTAAAGAAAACTTGCCAGTCATGTTTAACCATGGCAGAGCAGGTGGCTTCGGGAATGAGCATAGCATCACACTCATCCATGAAACTCTCAAAGTATTCTATGTTCTTCTTGGTCATATATTCTACAGAAGAGACATCCCCTGTAAAGTATGCAGGAGCACCACAGCAAAGCTGCTTTTTAGGGATAAATATATCAATATTAAGCTCTTTTAAAATATCCACCAAAGAGTCGCCAATACCTGTATAGTTATAGTTTGCCAAACAGCCTATGAAAAGTGCAACGCGTTTATTTTTCTTTTCTTGTGCGGGTGCCGGTATCTCTTCAGGATAGGTATTTAAAAAACTTACTTTAGCCATAGAAGGAAGCAGTCTTCCTTTTTTTACCATAGGCAGAGAAAACCTGGATCTAAGTCCTCTGTTTTTATCATCTTGAGCCAGGGCACAGGTTTTAAACATAAAGCCCATTTTCATAACAAAGTCCATGATCTTCCGGTGACGAAGCAGGAAGAAAAAGCCTTTTTTAAACCATGCGATACCATATTTGTCAGCTATATCTGCACGTACTTCTTCTATGACCATGTCGGTTGCAAGTGAGTTTGGACAGACATCCACACAGTTCGTACATAAAAAACAAGACTCAAAAATATCTTTTGCATTTTTATCCAACTCAAGATGTCCTCGTTGATAGGCACCTAGCAGGTCTATGAATCCACGTGGAGATGTTGTTTCATCCGGATTGATCTGGTGAATGGTACATACGGGGATACATTTTCCGCATTTGATGCAGTCATCACTTGTTGCTGTGAAGTTGAAAATGTCTTCTGGTTTTTTTAAACTCATGTGTTATATTACCTTATATTCATCGCGTAGGGTCGGTTTACCGACCTTCAATATTTTTTCATGCATACTGATGGTCGGTAAACCGACCCTACGCGTCATTTAAATTATACCGTTTTAGAAAAACTTTTTTTACTTTCCCCATACTTTTTCATATACGCATCAAATGGCATTGCTATGTTTCTTATGAGCAGTGTACCTGTTGTACTTACAGATATTTTATCTTCAGTGATAGTTACAAGCCCTGCTTCTACAAACTCTTGCAATGCATCCAGTGCATCTGCAAAATAGCTTTTAAAGTCTATCTTGTGTTCTTTCTCAACTCTCTTTATATCTACTGAGAAGTTTGCCATCAATTCCATGATGACAGATTTACGTAAAAAGTCATCATCACTTAAAACGACACCTCTCTCAAAAGGTAATTTCCCTTCATCAAGTGCTGCTTCATAGACTTTCA
>JAGGRU010000341.1 GCA_021159425.1 Sulfurovum sp. | reverse complement strand
AACTTGCCCGTTCACTTGATGTTCGTTCTATTTTTGTTGAAAAAAAAGAGGGAGGCATGGAACTTCGCCGTGGTTTTGAAGTAGCGAAAGGTGAAAAGATCATTATTTGTGAAGACATCATCACAACGGGTGGTTCTGCATTAAAGGCTGCGCAAGCTATAGAAGCTTTAGGTGCCGAAGTTGTTGCCTTTGCATCACTCGCTAATAGAGGTTTTTGTAAACGTGTGGGGGGAAACAATAAAGCAAAAGCTGAATGCAGCCTACCAAATAATATACCTCTTTTTGCACTGGATGACTTCTCTTTTGAAATGTATACTCCGGAAGATTGCCCTATGTGTAAAGAGGGGAGTACAGCTATTAAACCTGGAAGTAAAAGCTAATGACTCCTTTTAGAAATGGGGTCTAACCCCGTTTCTTACACTCTCCAAACAAGTGCACAGCTCTCTACATCTATATCTGTTCTGCGTGGTTTAATTACAAAAGTCCCTATTTCACAATTATCTACACTGTATTTTTCATTTAGAGCATCTATTTTATCTTCCAGCTCATATTCCAATGCCTCTAACTCTTCATTGATTTGAGTGACCCGCTCTTCCGCCCTGGACATATCTCCACGTTCTTTAAGTATATTACTGCTTTTTCTGAATGCTCGTCCTATTTTAGTAGGTGTTGCACGTCCAAAAAGAGCACCTATCACTGCAATCCCTGCTTCTATCATAGAACCTGTTGAGTCAGAAGACTCTTTCTCTACACGTTCTTTTGCACGAGAAAGTCTGCCCGTAAGCACTTTCTCCTTTTTACCATAACGTATTTGTAATTTTTCTATCTCGATCTCTTTTTTATCACTTAAAATATCTTGCAGTCGCACTAAGAAATCTGAACGAGACTCATCTACTTTTGATTCCAGTTTTGGTGATGTGCAACGCAACAGTTCCAAAAATTTTTCCTGATACAGATACTCTTTCAATTCTCTTGTGACATTCTTCAGACCTTTGTCTTTCATGAGCACATCCGGCAGGGACTGGAATTTTGCTTTACTCGGTGGAGTGTGTGGAAATTTTTCAAAATCAATTGACTCTTCTCTGGCATCATCCCATCTGATATTTTGCTGTCTGCTATCCAATTCTAATGTCAGGATCAACTCTCTTTCTTCATCTATACCTCTTCGTTGATTATAGAAATTCACTTTTGCTTTTGCCATAAGGGTAGAAGAGAAACTGTTTTTGGCTGAGGCATCAGGTTCAAAATATTGAAGGATGGAAGAGTCAATATTTTGATAAGCTGCAAGATCTTTATTTTTGTTTAGCAAAGTATCCACTGTTTCAACTTCTATACTTTGTGCCTCTTTCTGCTCTTTCATTAAGGTAGCGATCTCATCCCTCTTCAATGGTCCTTTCAAATAAGACATAACCCATCTTGTACTGAACAGTCTTATATCATCCAGGTGTGCAGATTTGAGGAAGAAGGTTCGTTTTTGCAAGTTTGCCAAAAGTCTCTTGATCTCTTTTTTATCAAAACTGGATCCTATCTGTCCTCCAAGACCATCTATGACCCGGTCTATGTCCTGTGTGGTTTGAAGTCGCCCGATGAACCATGTACCAATATTTGACAATCCTTTATAATCAAGATCTACAGGGTTTTGTGTACTTAGCACTACTCCCACACCAAAAGCACGTGCCTGCTTTAAAAGCAGTAGCATTGGCTCTTTGCTGGGTGGGTTTTTCGTAGGAGGAAAGAAACCAAATATCTCATCCATATAAAGCAGCGTTTTGAGAGCAGATGTCCCACTTTGTCTTCGCATCCAGGCAATGTATTTATTTAAAAGAAGGGTAACAAAGAACATACGTTCATCATCGTTAAGATGGGCAATGGAGAAAATGGCTATTTTGGCTTTTCCATTTTCATCATAAAGAAGTTTTTGTATATCTAAATTATCACCTTTTAGCCAAAGTGAAAAACTCGGAGAGGCAATAAGAGAGTTAAACTTTGTAGCCAACTTAAAACGTGCATCCTGAGGGTAGAAGTCATCTAAAGAAAGAACCCCTATCTTTTTAAATGATGGGTTTATGACCTTTCCGATAATACTTTCAATACTCATATCTTCATCTGCCAACCAGCCTTTTGTAAGTATTTGGGCAAGCAGGATATACTCTTTTGAATCTAAAGGGTCGGCAACAATACCAACAAAAGAGAGCAGTGAGACTGTTGTGCTTTTAAGGTATGCACTGAAGGTATCACTGTCTTCCATGATTTCAGCAGGTGGTGCTTCCAATGAAGACATGATATTAATGGCTACTCCAGCAGAGCTCCCTGGTGTATAGATGGTTTTTTTGACATTCTGAAACTTTTCTACACGCTCAGAACTTTGTCCCCAACTTTCAATACCCTCTTTCCACATAGTAGAGATTTTTAGAGCATATTCATTTGCATCGGTCTCTTTTGCTCTTGCCTCATCTGCCACCCATGCTTCGAAATTTTTGGCAGAAAAAGTGGCGTCTGCAAGACAAAGGTCACCCATATCTCCTTTAGGGTCTATGATGATAGAAGGAATATTGTCTATGGCTGCTTCTTCTATGATGCTTACACCAAGCCCAGTCTTACCGGAACCTGTCATACCAATAATAGCTGCATGTGTTGTGAAGTTTTTATTTTTAAGAAGTGTGAGTGCTTCAGTTGCTTCCATAGTTGTTTTATCTACATCTTTACCCAGATAGAACAGCCCTAATTTTTCATAAATTTCCGACATTTATACTCCTTATTCTCTTATGAAGATTATTGTAACAAAATTTAGAAATAAGAAGGCTTATGATGTTATGGGAGGTGGTCTCGTACTGTTTGTTTCTTTTGGAGGAATTCTATTTTTCTTCTTTTGTTTTGTGGTTTTTTTAGACTTCTTTTTCTTTTTTACCGGTCTGGAAACACCCTGTATCATAAAACTTATCGGCTCCTTTGCCTTTTGTTGCAGCAAAACCAATATCTTGTCTTTTTCATGATACACGTCAAATATTTCTACATTTTTCATAACAGGATTCACTTCCACTCTCTCTTCAAAACCCAAAGGAAGTCTATAGTTATTACCTTCTATCCTTACTAAAATTTTATCTTTTTTCAGTACAATCCAGCATACTTTTGCAACAGACAAAGCATAAAGAGAGTTTTTTGTTTGCTCTATGCAAACTCTTGAATACTCATCTTTTTGAATACTTATATTCCCATCTGAGCTTAATATATCCAAATAGAGTGTATCTGTTGCCTGAGTTGATTTTTTTGCTTTTTCCAAATATTCAAAAAGATGGGAATTGGAATCACGAAGCAAGTCTACACTTTGATAAAGTGCAGGGAGTATAATGCCAAGCAGGGCAATGGAGATCAAAACCTCTACAAGGGTAAATGCCGAACGCTTAAGCATCAGCCATCCATGAGTCCAACACGTACAGCTTCTTCGTAGCTTGTTTCACCTGAGAGCATCATATCTTTAAGCTTATCAGCGATGGTTACCATGCCTCTTTTTTTCATCGCTTCTCTTACCTGATGATCATTGAAGCCATCTTTCATCATCATTTTAACTTCATCATCTATAATGAAAAGTTCACCTATGGCCTGTCTTCCTTTATAGCCTGTAAAATCACAGACTGTACAGCCTACGGAAGAGAAATATACTTTCTCTTCCGGCACAGCTATCTCTTGTGCTATTGCAGGAGAAAGTTTTGTTTCTTCTTTGCAATGCTCGCAAAGTTTTCGTGTAAGTCTTTGTGCCAATACCCCCAATAAAGTTGCCGATATAAGAAAATTCTCTATGCCCATATCCATAAGACGACTTAGTGAAGAGGTAGAATCATTCGTATGCAAAGTAGAAAGAACTAAGTGACCTGTCAATGCAGAACGAAGAGCAATATCCGCTGTCTCCGAATCACGAATTTCCCCAACCATGATAATATCAGGGTCTTGTCTCAGGATGGAACGTAAACCTGCAGCAAAGGTCAATCCTACTTTTGTATTTACTTGTATTTGAGAGATATTGCTAGCATTGTATTCTACCGGATCTTCTACAGTGATAATATTTTTATCTGGTGTTGCTATGTGCTGTATACAGGCATGTAAAGTTGTTGACTTACCTGAACCTGTCGGACCGGTAACCAGTATCATCCCATGAGCATGATTTAAGAGTTTATAGAGGTTTTTTGTCACATTCTCCTGAAAACCTAATGACTCTAACGTCGGAATATGTTCACTTTGTGCCAAAATTCTCATGACCACTCTCTCACCATGGTATGTTGGCAAAACAGAAACCCTTACATCAAGTGTCTTTCCGGAAATACTGATCTGCGTACGCCCGTCTTGAGGCAATCTCTTTTCAGAAATATCCAGGTTTGATATGACTTTAATACGGTTGATCACAAGTCCGGTAATACTTCTTTCCAGATCCAAATGTTTTTTAAGTGCCCCGTCTACACGAAGTCGAACTTCACCTTTTCTCTCCCCACTCTCTATGTGTATATCGGATGCACCTTTTTTAAGTGCCTGAAAAAACAGAGAATTCACCAGTTTAATAATAGGAGCCGACTCTTCACTCGACAAAAGATCCTGAGAATTTCGAATAAAATCAAGAAGGTCGGCCTCTGCTTCTATTAACTCTTCTGAAGTGGTTGACATATCTTCAAAATCAGAACCTGTCTGAATTTCTAAAAACTTATTTTTAAGTCTTTCAAAACTTTCAACATCTAAAAGTGTAATAGGGTAATTTAAATCAAGTTTTGAGAGATAGTTTAATGAATTACCCAAACTGTTTTGTTCTACAACTGTAGTTTTCTCACCATTGATCATAGAGAAAAGAAGATCATGTTTCAAAGCAAGTTTATGATTTATCTCTTCTTCCCATAAAGGTTCGAGATTAACATCTTGTAGGTGAGGAAAGCGCATTGCTAGAATTCCTCCACGGGATCAAGCAAATCAAGATTACTAGTTCTTCCTTGCGATGATCTATTAGATTGAGATGAAGGTAACGGTACTTCTTCTACATTTGATTCCACACTGCTAAAAAGGGGGTTTCTTGTTGATGGACTAGAAGTACCCGAGAAAAATGAATTTGATTTTTTTTCTTCGAGTGCTTTCTCAAAAAGGCTGTTATACCTTCCCTGCACTTCTTCAAGCTCAGCCAACATTCTTTTTAACTTTTGCAAGTCAGCACTTTTTCTAACAATGTAAGGAGTAAGATAAATAACAACATTTTGTTCCCGTTCAATATCTGAAGTATGCGTGAACAGTAAGTCTCCCAGAATAGGAATGTCTCCCAAAATCGGTACTCGTGTTACCCCTTTACCACCTACTCTTTTGATTAATCCACCCAGAATGATCGTTTCTCCATTTTTCACAATGGCATTCGTTTTCACTGTTCTTTTTGTTGTTGTCGGTCTGTCTGCCAGTTGTTCGGAAGAGGGATCAATATCTTCAATCGTTGTTTCTACCTCTAAAGTAACTTGATTATTACTGGAAAGTCTCGGTGTTACTTTCAATGTAAGCCCAATATCTTCTCTGGAGTAATTATTAACAACATTTGAAAGACCTGTTGTAGACTGCTGTGCTGCGGTCAAGATAGACATTGTCTGCCCTACATATATCTCAGCCTCTTTATTATTTGTACACAAGATAGAAGGCTCAGACAAGAGATGTGCTGCACCATTTTTCTGCAAGAGATCAAGTGATGCACCAAGAGCAAACACACTATCATCAAAGCTAAATGAATTTGTACTTTCTGTGACTATGACACCATCTTGCAGATAGCTTGTTTCTTGATTTAAAAAACCCAATAGCTCAGAAGAGAGCGGTATAGAGGATGCTCCCATATTTGCTACCATAGAGAAAATACCTGCACTTGTAATCGTTCCCCCGTCCATACCATATTTAAAACCTACCTGCTCAGCCAAATTACTGTCAATTTCAACGATCTTTGCTTTTACATATACTTGCACTTTAGGAATATCGATCTTTCTTACTGTATCACGTATATTTTTTATCTGCTCACCTGTTGCAAGAATGATAAGTGCATTTCTCTCAATATCTGAAACGACCATTGCCTTACTAGGTGGTTTTCCACCTTTTTTAGGCTGTTTTATGGCAACATTGTTCATTTGAGATACAAGTTTACTCATGATCTTTTCCATCTCTTCAACATTGGAGTTCTTAAGACGGATAACATACATCTTTTGTGTCTGCTCTTCACCTTTCATATCCAACTGTTTGATGTAGCGGATCATACGATGGGTATTCTCTGCTTTACCTACCAAGATAACGGAGTTGGTTGCTTCATCCTTGAAAATGTCTACCTTTTCACTTTCAATAGTTTGAGGGAAGATCTTTTTAGCCATATTTTGTGCATTCGAAAAAACATCTTTCACCGATGCATGTTTAAGTTTTACAACTGTTGATCTTTTTACACCTCTCTCTTCTACCGCATTTATAAGTTTAGAGATGGAACGTAACGTTCTTGGTGTTGCAGTAATGGCTAAAACATTGTTCTCTTTAAATGAGATCACTTTTGCATTTTTATGCAACAGTGGTTTGATCTTTGCTCTTATCACTGCTGCATTTGAGTTTTTAAGCGGGAACATTACCGTTTTCATTGTGTCACCATCAACAGTTGAACTGACATCCAGTCCTTCTCCTGCCGCAGTAGCAGCTTTTACTACTTTGTAAAAATCACCCTGATCAATAATGGTATACCCTTTGCTTCCTAAAATAGAGTTTGCCAGAGGAATAAGTGAAGACTTTTTAATCGGCTCTTGTGAAACAAAGTTTATTTTCCCTTTAAGATCTACATCTATCAAAATATTTTTATGTGTGATCTTGGAAACCATTTCTATAAAATCTTTCACGTTTAGATCTCTAAAATTCACATCTACAGTCTCTTCTTGAGCCTGTGAAAATGTTGATATCACAAGCAATATACTCAATACTATTTTAGTTAATCTCATACTCTAACTCCATTTCTTCTTTTCCTCTTTTGATCACCATAGTCAGGTTCTCTACATTTTGAATATTTTTATAGGTTTCAAATGCTGCATTATAGCTGTTTATCTCTTGTCCGTTGATGGACTTTATCACATCACCCCTCTTAACACCAAGTTTGGCGAAAGGACTGCCTCTTCGTACAAAAGTAATACGAAAACCTTTGATCTTCCCACCCTGTTTAACTTCTGCTATACCTATATTTTTATATATGTCGTCCATATTTTTCGCATAATGGTCAAATAAAGATTTATCTATAATTTTGTGGTCACCGGCATCCGTAATCTCACCTTCTATTTTTGATGAATCTTTTGAAGAGGAAGAGACTGTTTTTGAAGAAGATTTAATACTGGAGCTGGACCCAGTACTTCTTTTACTCTTGACTAAATTTACTCTATATGTTTTTGCATCTTTGCTAAAGGTTGCAAAGTTACTTCCCGCACCTTCCAGTACAAAACCGTTTATTGCATCACCTCTTCCAAGGACTTTTGTTTTTCTCTTATATTCCACTGTAATTACAGTTGTATCTTCCGAATTATAAATAGCCAAAAGCGTAATATCTTTTATGCTGCCTGCAATTTTTGCTGGCAGTTTCTTTGTTGGTGCGGGTGCTTCATTTGGTGTAAGTTTTACTCTGTAATACAACGATTTACTGCTTACCTCATCATCATGACCTATGCCTGCAGGAGAAAGCCATATTAACCCAACAGCAAACCATAAAAATTTTACCAGAACAAGCAGAATTAAAATTGGAAAAAGTTGTTTAAAAAATTTTGACTTAAAAAGATGTTTCATAATACAATCCTTTTTCATCTTTTTTAAGATTTGTTCTTATGGAACCCAACTCTTTTGTTGTCTCAGAAAAATCAAGACGAAGATCTCTCTCATTTAAATTTGCATTCCCCTTCAGAACGCCAAAACTGCCTTTTGCCTCTATAGTCACTTTAAAAGGGGAAAGTAGTGAATGAGAAATATTTGCAACATCTATTTTTTGTGGAGCAAAAGATTT
>JAGGRU010000234.1 GCA_021159425.1 Sulfurovum sp. | reverse complement strand
GCGCTACCCTTACAAGGTAGATGTCACAAGTTCGAGTCTTGTAGCGACCACCATAACAATGTAATTAAAAATGATTTTATCATTTTCAAAGCACTAGTGCGAGAGCTGTCTGATGAAGACAACACAGCGTTAGCGTAGTAAAGATGGACTTTGTTCATTTTACGTTCTTTTATGGTATGCGGTGGTAGTTCAGTTGGTTAGAATACCTGCCTGTCACGCAGGGGGTCGCGAGTTCGAGTCTCGTCCACCGCGCCATTTCTTTTAAACAATCATTTATTTTTCGATTATATGTCATCTTTTATGGAGATCGTTCTGCCTATAATATTTTTCGTTTATTTTAGAGGTTAAATTGAAGTAGGCATTCCCACGCAGAGCATGGGAACGAGGGAAAAGAGGGTTTTTAAAGACTCTTTTTGGCTTCCTGTAGTGCAGAAATCACATCATCTATATTTGCTTTTGGAATATGCACTTTCCAATCCGGTTCTTCTGCTCCAGCTTGTAAAGAAATACCTATACTAGCTACACTCTCACTCTTTGATCCATAAGGTTCTGATACTGTTGTTACAGTGATCTTCCCATCTTTTGTACCGCTTAGTGTCATTTCATCTATTTTTGTTACTGTTCCACTCATTTATGATCCTTTATAGTTTAATATTTAAAATTATTATATCACAATTATTTAACTATTTCTTACGTTTAATCAAACCTGCCATCTTTGCTTGCATTCGCAACCATGTTTTATGGTCAATGGCAGGAAAACCAGCATATGTTTTTCCACCTTCAAGTGACTTCGTTACGCCAGACCTTCCTGCGAGTGTAACAAAGTCACCTACTTTTAAGTGTCCAGCAATAGCAGATTGCCCACCTATAACAACATTTCTACCTAATGTCGTTGAACCTGCCAGCCCTACTTGAGCAGCACAAAGGGTATGTTCACCTACATCACAATTGTGTGCGATCTGTATAAGGTTATCCAGTTTTGTACCTTTACGTATATACGTTGTACCAAACACCGCTCTGTCTACAGTACAGTTAGCCCCTATCTCAACATCATCTTCCACAAGAGCATTACCATTTTGGTAAATCTTCACATGTTCACCAAGTTTTGTATGTGCGAAACCATATCCGTCACAACCTATAACCGTACCGGAATGAATAATACACCTTTCACCCAATTTTGTTCCATGATAGAGTGTTACATTAGGATGGAGTACTGTATCTGAACCTACTGTTACATTGTCTCCAAGATAAGATCCCGCCAAGATAATAACATTATCACCCAGTGTCACATCTTTACCAAAACGAACCCGTTTATCTATATCACATCCTTTACCCATTTCAGGATGTCCGCCTTTAGTCTCCAGTTTATGCGCAAAAAATTTAGATGCCAATGCCAATTTAAGATAAGGTTCATCTGTGATCAATGCCACTGTAGTAGCAGGCAAAAGTTCGGCATACTTCTCTTCTATAAATACTGCTGCTGCTGCCGTTTTAGGAAGTTGATCCATATATTTTTCTGAATTAAAAAAGCTGAGTTGTGTAGAAGTTGCTTCACTGAGGGTATGAATACCATCAATATTTATATCATTATCTTCAAAATTTAAACCGATATCTTTTATGATTTGGGAGAGTTTGTAGGTCATATAAATCCTTATATGTGTAGGGTCGGTTTACCGACCATTTGTTGAATATATGCCAAGGTCGGTAAACCGACCCTACATATTGTGAAGTAATTAAAGTTACCTTTCAATTGCAACCACGCCACCACGTACGATCTCACATGGATTGTAACGTTGTGATGCTTCTATGAAATGTTTGATACGTTTAGGTTCATCTGCTACCTGTGCGATCACCATCTCTGTTCCTACATTCACGATACCACCATTATAAGCGGCACATAAAGCAGAAATATCAGAAAGATTTTCCGCAATAGGGAATTTTACCAATACCATCTCTTTTTCAACCATCTCTTCATGCTCAATTACTTTATAAACAGGGATCAGTTTATGAAGTTGTTTAGTAATTTGTTCCATTACTCTGCTAGAACCATTGGTTGCAATGGTAATATGTGACATATCACTCTCAGGAATAGGTGCAACAGTTAAAGATTCAATATTGTACCCGCGACCGGCAAAAAGTGCTGTAACACGTGCAAGAACTGAACTCTCATTCATTACGATAACAGAAATAACGTGTCTTTCATTGATAGAGTTTGCCATTATTTCACCTCCTTACTGTTGTCTATTTTCTGCGGTAACATCATATTGAACAATGCCCCTCCGGATGGAACCATAGGAAGTACATCTTCAAAACGGTTTGTCTGTACATTCATAAAACAAACTTTATCCTGCTCAATTGCATCTTTAAGTGCTGCATCAAACTCTTCTTTAGTGCTAACATCATAACCGATGCCTCCGCAGGCTTCAGCCAATGCTTTAAAGTTTGGCTGGAAACTCAGATCTGTCTCAGAATAACGTTTTTCATAAAAGAAAGTTTGCCACTGTCTTACCATTCCTAAAAAATGGTTGTTCAGGATCACATTGATCACCGGAATTTTATACTCAGCTGCCGTAACCAACTCTTGCATATTCATCAAGATGGAACCATCACCGGTGATGTTGATAACTGTTTTGTCCGGGAATGCTCTTTTAGCTCCAAGTGCTGCCGGAAAACCAAAGCCCATAGTTCCTAAACCACCGGAGTTTATCCATTGACGTGGTCTGTCAAACGGGTAGTGCTGTGCTGCCCACATTTGGTGTTGTCCAACATCAGATGTGATAATGGCATTTTCACCAAGCAATTCACCTAAACGCTCAATGACCCACTGTGGCTTAATGACATCATCAGAATCTACATATGACTGAGGGTGAAGTTCATCATAACGTTTTAATATATTTCTCCATGCTTCAAATCTATCTGTATCAATATCATCAAGTTGTGGCAGCATCGCCTCTACAACCTTTGTAATATCTCCAACGATAGGATAATCCACATCTACCAGCTTGCCGATGTTCGCTGCATCAATATCCACATGAATGATATCTGCGTATTTGGCAAATTCTGACAATTTACCGGTCACCCGGTCATCAAACCTCGCACCAAGTGAAATGACAAGATCTGTCTCAGACATTGCCATATTGGATGAATAGTTCCCATGCATTCCCAACATTCCCAGGAGTAATGGATTTTTTGCACCCATTACCCCTCTTGCCATCAAGGTTTCAACCGCAGGTATCTGTGTTTTTTCTGCCAACTCACGCACAAGATCTGCTGCATTGGAAAGCACAATACCTCCACCCAGGTAAAGCAGAGGTTTTTTAGCCGATTTTATCGCTTCAACTGCTTTTTCTATCTGTCGCTTGTTCCCTTTATATGTAGGCTTATAAGAGGGAATATTTATCGAGTCAGGATATTTAAATTCACCAATCTCAACGGTGATATCTTTAGGAACATCTACAAGTACCGGTCCCGGTCTTCCTGATCTGGCAATGTAAAATGCTTCTTTAAGTACTCGCGGCAACTCTTCAAGTGAACGGATCAAAAAATTATGTTTAGTACATGGTCTTGAAATACCCACTGCATCAATCTCCTGGAAACCGTCGGTTCCTATAAGCTGAGAAGGTACCTGTCCGGAAATAACAACCAGAGGAATAGAATCCATATATGCCGTTGCCAATCCGGTAACTGCATTGGTAAATCCTGGTCCGGAAGTTACCATAGCAACTCCTACTTCACCTGTTGCTCTTGCATATCCGTCTGCTGCATGAACAGATGCCTGTTCGTGACGGTTCAAGATATGCTCAAAACCATTTTGTTTGTAAATTTCATCATAAACGTGCATGATAGCGCCGCCGGGGTAACCAAATACAGTCTTAACACCCTCTGCGATGATCGCTTCACATACCATTTGTGCACCAGACATTTGCATGGTTTACACTCCATTATTTTTATTTTATTATTTGGATTATATCTAAATATTATTTAGAGGTGTACTTAGAGAAAGTTAAATCAGATAAAAATACTCTTTTTTCTTGATTCAAATCATGGAAAAGTAACACTTTTAAAACTATTTTGATTTACTTAAATATAGTCATTATTGACAGGCTTCCAAAGCAACACCCTCACGCAAACCATCATCAATAACAACACAAGAGTCAAACTCTACAATATCAAACAGTTGTTTATAGATAAGTATCCCTGCTGCAATAAGATCTGATCTTCCTACCCCTACTGCCAATTCACGTTCATCAAAAGGCATGTCAAGCAGTTTTTTAAGATAAATATCCAATTCATCTTTTACTATTGAGGTACCATTGATCTTTTTTGGATTGTAACAGGCATAGGTCTGTCCCAGTTTCATGGCAGCCACTGTAGTGGGAGTACCTGCTGTTGCTACAAAAGAGTTGACTTTCCCATGATTTTCATATATTTCACTACAAAACATTTGCATCTCTAACATCTCTTCAGGGAGTGCTTCTCCAATGCGTTCAAGACTCTCATATGTTTGAGCAATAGTCACAATACCTACAGGGAAGCTTTTGGAGATCACTTTATCCGGGTAAGAAAAAATGAGTTCTGTAGAACCTCCACCTATGTCAATCAATACAAAACTGTTGGAAGCATAATGCAGTTTAGCCAATCTATTTTTCACCGCCAGGAATGTCAATCTTGCTTCTTCTGCTCCAGAAATGATCTTAAAGGCGATACCTGTCTCTTTTTGAATACGCAACAAGACATCTTCACTGTTCGCTGCCTGACGTATAGCTTCTGTTGTCACCGCACTAATTTCATTGTTGGAAAAATCTATCTTTTCCTGTGCCTCTTTTATAGCATAGATCACTCTATCTACAGCTTCATGATGTATGACACCTGTATTTTTCAACATGTCTGCTGTCTTAACGATCTTTTCAAAGTCAGCAACAAATTTTCCACTCTCACAATCCAACTTTGTAACACGTAATGTATTTGAACCTAAGTCTATGGCTATCATAGTATTCCCAATTTTTAATTTTTAATTTTTAATTTTTAATTTTATCAGTGTTCTTCCCTAAAAGCAAAACCACCCTCTTTAAGTCTCTGTCGTATCATTTCCTGATGTTCTATCCCTTTGGTCTCCAAGGCAACAGAAACATGTGCATCACCAAATTCCAAGTCTATTGAAGTTCTATCGTAACCGATCTGAACAATGTTGGCTCCAATATCTGTAAGTATTTGTGTAAATGACTGCAATGCACCTGGTTTGTCGATGAGTGTGACCATCAGTTTCATTTTTCGAGCTGACTTCATAAGACCTTTTTCAATGATCAGAGAGAGCATCGTTACATCAATGTTTCCTCCAGAGAGTACCACACCTACTTTAGATCCTTTGGGTAAATTCAATTTTCCGTGAAGCAGTGCAGCAACACCTACAGCTCCGGCACCCTCAACAAGCAGCTTCTGTTTTTCCAGTAAAAAAAGTATAGCAGAAGCAATCTCATCTTCACATACAGACTCAAAAGAGTCAACATTTTTTAAAATATAGTCTAAGGTAATTGGAGAGGTATCGCGTACAGCAATACCATCGGCTATGGTTCTTACTGAGGTTGTATCTATGGCTTTTTTTGCATCATACGATTTTTTCATAGCAGGAGCACCCTCTGCCGAAACACCTATGATCTTTACTTCAGGATGTAAGGCTTTTACAGCAACAGATATACCCGAAATGAGTCCACCACCACCCACGGGTACAACAATGGCATCAAGATCTTCTATCTCTTCAAACATTTCCAAACTTACAGTACCCTGTCCTGCCATCACTTCATCATCGGTAAAAGGATGTACAAAATCGTAGTTATTCTCTTTTCCGAAAGTCACTGCATAGGCATAGGCTTCATCATAGTTAGCACCATGCAAAATGACTTTTGCACCCAGTTCTTTGACACCCTGCACTTTTGTGAGTGGCGTAGATTCAGGCATGATTATCGTTGCATCTATGCCAAAATGTTTTGCTGAAAAAGCGACACCCTGCGCATGATTTCCTGCAGAAGCAGCTACCACACCACCTTTCTGCTCATTCTCTATCAGAGAAGCAATTTTATTGAAAGCCCCTCTTAGTTTAAATGCACCGGTACGCTGCAAGTTCTCTTTTTTCAAATATACTTCATAACCGCTTATCTCACTCAAGATCGGTGCATAAGCAAAAGGTGTACGATGTACTACATCCGATACTCTTTCATAAGCTTTTTCTATACTATTTAAGTCTAACATCTCTTTCCCTGTCTAAAATTATGTAAAATTATATCACTTCTCTTTTAAAAACGCTTCTATCTCTTTGGTAGAACCTCTGAAAATAATTCTCGCTTTGTTCTTTTCTATCTGGTAATCATACATGGGATCATAATATTCCACCAAAAGATAAGAGATCCACTCTTTGTACTTTTCAAGTGAGGCAGACTTTTTCTGTACATTAAAAGCCTCATCAAAGATTTGACATAAGACTTTATAACGCTCTCCACCCAGCCTTCGTTTTATCCGAGACATCGCCAAACGAATACTCTGGGTCCATTGTTCCAAAAAATCTTCAGCATACATTTCTTTGTAACTCTCCTGTGCTTTGACAATGTATTCATCAAAGGTGATCTCTATTCTCTCTTTGGTAGAAGTTTCCAGTATGATCAGTGCGGCGGAGGAAAGATACTTAGCCAATGTTTCAGGGATATGAAGACGACCAATATGTTTTCCTTCATCTTCAAAGACCAATGTCAGTGGATTCTTGTCCAGTTTTTGTATCAACTCATATGCCAAAGCATTTTCAAATGCTATCTGCGTAGGTTGTTCTATGACTTTTCTGCCAAACGATGAACCCCTGTGGTTTGCCAAAGCTTCCAGGTCTATGGCATTTTCAAGTCGATTCAGAAGTATCGTTTTACCCGAACCTGTTCTCCCGCCAATGATATAGGCTTTAAAATGTTCAACCGATCTTTCTGTCTCTTCCATAAGATAAGATCTGAAAGCCTTATATCCGCCTTTCAGTCTAACGATCTCATTTTGTGTCTCGGCTATCCACTCTTGAGAGATCTTTGAACGCTCTCCACCTCTGAAACAGTATAATTTTGCATCAGGATTTTCATCTATAAAATCTGTCCAGGCTTTTACCCTCATAGTTTTTGTCTCAGAGTTTACAAGCGTATGTCCAAGCTTTAAAGCTTCCTCATGCCCCTCTTGCTTATATTTGATCCCGACAAGATGTCTCTCTTCATTGGACATCAGAGGTAAATTCACAGCATAAGGAAAAGCACCTTTTTCATATTCAGCCGGAGCACGTACATCTATGAGTGCTGTATGGTTTAAAACGATCGATCTGAAATCACTGCTTTGATTGAGTATTGGCATATAATGATGTATTCCCTTGTATAGTTGGCAACATTATATCACTATGAAATAAATTGGGCATTTTTAAGTCTGACATTATCTTTCCTTGATATCATTAATATTTAGATAATCATTAAAGGATAATTATGGAATGTGAAATGCCATTAATAAACTCTAACCCTGAAGAGATGAAAGAAATTTTTGAGAGCGTGAAGACTATCGCGATACTCGGTCTCTCTCCTGATGAGAGCAAAGCAAGCAACATGGTTGCAAAATATCTTCAAAATGCCGGCTACAAGATCGTGCCTGTCTACCCTAAAGAGGATGAGATACTCGGTGAAAAAGTGTATCGTTCACTAAAAGAGATCCCTTTTAAAATTGATATGGTGGATATTTTCAGAAAACCTGCAGCTTTTGATGCCATAGCAGATGCCTGCATTGAACGTGGTGACATCGATGTTTTCTGGGGTCAGTTGGGGCTTGTAAATAATGAAGCAGCACAAAAAGCCAAAGATGCGGGGATGAAAGTGGTACAGAATTACTGTACGAAGCTTGAGCATAAGGCACTAATGTAATTTTGTGCCGTAAATAAGTCATCTCCAAAACCTTATAAAAGGATATAAATATGACAACCATAGAAACAATGATAGCGTTTTTTGCCTGGTGTTCAATCATTAATATTGGAATACTGCTATTG
>JAGGRU010000163.1 GCA_021159425.1 Sulfurovum sp. | reverse complement strand
TATGAGAAACCAATGGATATGGAGTGGGCAAAAGATGGTTTAGATGGTCAACTCTACATTGTGCAGGCACGTCCGGAAACAGTTGAATCACGAAAAGAATCAAATACTCTGGAAATATATAATTTGAATGAGCACTCCAGAGTATTGGTTGAAGGTCGCGCAGTAGGAACAAAGATCGGTTCCGGGAAAGTACGTAAAATTGAGGATGCAGGCAGACTGGGTGAATTTGAAGCAGGAGATGTACTTGTGGCTGAAACGACCAGTCCTGACTGGGAACCTGTCATGAAGATCGCTTCTGCCATCGTCACTAACTCCGGTGGTCGAACCTGTCATGCTGCCATTGTCTCCAGAGAACTGGGTATCCCTGCCATTGTAGGTGCCAAAAATGCTTCAGAAATTTTAGAAGACGGGCAGGAAGTTACAGTGAGTTGTGCAGATGGTGAAACAGGTCTTGTCTATGAAGGCAACCTGGATTTTGAGATCAACAGAACAGATCTTAGAAGCATGCCGACAACCAAAACACAGATCATGATGAACCTTGGTAATCCCGAACTTGCTTTTTCACTTTCTTCTCTTCCTGTAGACGGCATAGGACTGGCACGGATGGAATTCATCATCAATACAGCCATTAAAGCACATCCTATGGCACTGATACATCCTGAAAAGCTAAATGAACCTACACGGCAGAAGATCTCTGAACTCACATCAGCATATGAAGACAATGAAACCTTCTTCATAAAAACACTCTCTGAGGGTGTAGCAACTATAGCAGCAGCAGTCTATCCAAAACCCTGCGTGGTAAGAATGAGTGATTTTAAGACCAACGAATATGCCACACTGCTTGGAGGAAAGCCCTTTGAAGTACAGGAACCCAATCCAATGATAGGATTCCGTGGTGCAGCACGTTATTCACATCCTTCTTATGAAGAGGGCTTTGCTTTGGAGTGTGCATCAATGAAGCGAGTCAGAGAGGAAATGGGATTTGACAATGTTATTTTAATGATACCGTTCTGCCGCAGGGTGGAAGAGGGACAGAAAGTACTGGATACCATGAAAAAGTATGGTCTTGAACGTGGCAAAAATGGCTTAAAGATCTATGTTATGTGTGAAATACCGAACAATGTCATTCTGATAGATGAGTTTTGTGAACTTTTTGATGGCATAAGCATCGGTTCCAATGATTTGACACAACTGACACTGGGAGTAGACCGTGACTCTGAAATAGTTGCCTTTGATTATGATGAACGTGACCCTGGTGTTATGAAGATGATAAAGATGGCAGTGGAAGGTGCAAAACGAAACCACCGTCACAGCGGCATCTGCGGTCAGGGACCATCAGACTACCCTGAAATGGCAGAAGCACTTGTAAACATGGGAGTGGAATCGATGAGTCTGAACCCTGACTCAGTACTGCACACCATACAACTGATCAGCAGACTCGAATCTAAACAAAAGAAATAGCTATAAAAGCTATTTCTTTTTACTCTTTTTCTTTTCAGCTTTCTCTTTTTTCTTAAAGTTTTTGATATGCTTCTTGATCTCCTGTTTTAACTCTTTTGGGAGTCTGCTGTCCATCTCTTTCTTAATGTACTTTTTGATTTTTTTCTTTTTCATCATTTTTAGATCCTTTTATTATTTTTGGGCTAAAACTTTAATCAACCCTAGTTATATGATAGAACAAAAAAACTTTGAATTTAATAAAAGTTTACTATAGACACATAGCCTGTTTGATCTTTTCCTGATTAAGTTTCTTAATAAGCTTGGTTGAGAGATCTCCATAATGCTTTTCATCCAAATTCAGTGCTGTTTGTATCTCTTCTGCTGAAATTTCATTTGCCCATGATTTAAGGAGTTTTAACTCTTTTTTTGTAAGTTTCACTTTAAGTACCGCAATCAGTTCTTCAGGATCTTTCAGTGGATTAACCAGTTTTTTAATATGTTTTTCTATCTCTTGATTTAAAGTTGACAATGTATTTCCTATAGTTTTATTTTGTAAAATTCAGTATTAAAAGGTATCCGATCCCTGCTAAAAGGATGGTACCAAAAACATTGAGTGCCATGTTGATAAAGGCATGTATATACTCTCCGGATTCAAGCAGAAAGAAACTCTCTATGGCAAAGGTAGAGTAGGTGGTCAATGCTCCGAGTATCCCTGTGATCATAAACGTTTTCACATGAGGTGAAAGGTGATCATTCAAATGAAAATAGGCAAACAACATACCGATAGCAAGACTACCCAGTAAATTGACGGCTAACGTTCCCAAGGGAAGCGTATGTGCAAAGTGTTTGTTTACCGTAGAATTAATGAGCAGTCTCAGTGTGGCACCTATGGCACCACCGCTAGCGACTGCGATGATCGTTAGCATATTCATCATCTATTGCCTTTTGCATATCGTCATGCAGTGTTTCAAACCAATTCTTTTCTGCCTTGGAGACATCGATCGTAGGTAAGAATTTATAGTGTACTGTGCCGCTGTGACCAGTTCTATCGTGTTCATTAAGTACCCACTTACTCCCTGTAATGATAACCGGTTGTACTTTTAGACCCAACTTGTTTGCTATCATTTTTGTGCCTTGCTTGAAGTTAAGCAGAGGCTGTTCTTTGGCTCTTGTCCCTTCCGGGAAAATAGCTACAGGTCTGTGTAATACTTCTTTTGATGCTTTTACATCTTTTATGAGTTTAAGAAGACCTGCCTTAGAGCTTCTGTCCAGGGAGATCATCTCTCCATGACGCAAAAGATTTCCGAACCATAATGCATCAAAAAGTTCTTTTTTTGCCACCCAGCGAAGGTGATTATTTTGCAGTGCTTCCATTGCAACGATATCGACAATTCCCTGATGATTCATCACAAACATATCTGCTTCAGGATCCATCGTACCTTCCTGTGCTAATTTACCACCCATCATAAAAAGTGTTAAACGGTTGATATGATGAACAATAGTACTTTTATGTTTATTAAATAGCATGAGTGCAGGTATCATCAAAACAGCAGTGTTCAAAGAGATGACCGTCGCACCCCAGTAAAATCTAATTTTCGCAAATATCTTCATTTTTGATCCATCCTATTACTCCTTCTTGATATTCAACTTTCTTGTAGTCACCGTGTTCTCCAAGCAGCATGGTATTAAGTTCATTATCAATTTTTGTACTCATTGTACTTGTCTCTGTTGGCAAAATAAAGAGCGGTGCTCCCTGTTTTATACATATCTTTTTGTGTGGAATATAGAGTGTCAAGAGTGTAATAAGTGATATTGCAGCCAAGACAAGATAAAAGAAATCTCTTTTGATCAGAAACATTAAAGAGAAAAAGCCAAGCAGGAACATAAGCGTATATTTCTTTAGCAGTTCAAAGCTGTCTTCTTTCGGATTCAAGTCTGATTGTGTTACCACCATTGTATTTGTAAGTTCAATATGGGTTTTTAAATAGACATACTGCTTTTTTATAGTATTAAAGTAAGTAAACTTGATCTCTTTAACTGAGTCGGGAAGCACAAAATAAAATTCAGACTCCACTTTTGCATTGTTTCTTTTTAAATGTTCGATCCCTGATTCCAGCACATTATTCAAATACATATCTTCAAGGTTGGATTCAAACGCTTCAATAGAGAGAGTAACTAGATGATTTTTTTCATCATAGTTGGAGACTTGGGAATTTCTGATCTTCATATCTGCCGCAAGTACACCACAAAAATCATCTCTTATTTTGAGTGAACCCAGAGAGACAGTTTGCGGATCAAGAGAGAGGTCTGCATTTTCACTGTTTATGAAAAGTCTGGGTATACGCATATCCACCCGGGAAGCTTTAAAATAAAAAGTATAAAAGCTGTCATCACCATTGTGAATTACCAATGGTTCATCAGAGAGAGGTTGAATATTGCTAATAGTATCAAAAGTGAATTGTGGTACTTCTTTACTACATTCTGATAGACATATTACTGTAACAGAAAAAAGTTGGTTTTCATATACCTTTTTAGGTACATAGCTGTATTTATATTCGCTCTGGGCACTTAGTATGGTGGTAAATGTCAATAAAAACAATCCACACAAAAGCCAAAAAGAGCGAAGAGATGCCATTAGGCTTCGAAACCTTTAAGCATACGAATACCGTCTTCAGATCCTAAAATAGCTTCAAGTGCACGCTCAGGGTGTGGCATAAGGCCAAAAACATTTTTTGCTTCATTACATATACCGGCAATAGAAGTTACTGAACCGTTCACTACTACAGGTTCACCATTTTCATTTGAGTAACGAAGAAGTATCTGTTCATTCTCTTCAAGCTTTTTGAAACCTTCATCATCGATGTAGTAATTTCCGTCTGCATGGGCAATAGGGATGTTAAGTACTTCACCTTTTTCACAGAGATTTAAAAATGCATTGTCATTGTTGATGACACAAAGATTTTGGTGTTTAGAGATAAAGTGAAGGTCATTGTTACGCTTCAATGCACCGGGAAGAAGACCTGCTTCTGTAAGGATCTGAAAACCGTTACAGATACCCAGTACTTTTCCACCGTCATTTGCATAAGTTGTTACAGCTTTCATTACAGGAGAGAATCTTGCAATAGACCCTGAACGCAGATAATCACCATAAGAGAAACCGCCAGGGACTACAACAAGGTCAATATCAGCAGGAAGGTTTTCATCTTCATGCCAAACAAGTTCCGTTGTGTGTCCTAACTTTTCAAATGCATACTGGGTATCAAACTCACAGTTCGTCCCGGGAAATCTTAATACTGCTACTTTTAATGTCTTTTGCATCTTAATTTATCTCTATAGTATAATCTTCAATAACTGTGTTTGCAAGAAGTGTTTCACACATCTCTTTTACTTCAGCTTCAGCTTCTGCTCTGTCATCCGTGTGAAGTTTAATAATGATCTGTTTACCGATCCTCACATCATCTACACTGTCAAATCCAAGTGAATCAAGTGCATGATGAGCTGCTTTTCCCTGTGGGTCAAGTACACCGTCTTTTAAAAATACGTTTACTACTGCTTTTGTCATGTCTTTCCTTTTTATCTGTTTTTAATTCTATCTAATACCAGTTTGTATGCTTCAGTAAGCCCGCCAAGACCTTCTCTAAATCTGTCTTTGTCCAGTTTTTCATGAGTCTTTGTATCCCAGAGTCTAAAATTATCCGGAGAAAGTTCATCGATCAGTATGATGTTCCCGTTACTGTCTCTACCAAACTCTAATTTAAAATCTACCACTGTAATATCAAGTTCTGCATAGAATTCTGTTAAAATACTGTTTATTCTACGTGCCATATATCTGATGTAATCCAGTTCAGAAGTATCATTCACCAAATTTAAAATAAGACAGTGTTGGTCATTGAGTTTAGGATCACCCAGTTCATCATTTTTATAGTCAAATTCAACAAGGGCAAAAGGAAGTACGGTTTTATCTACTATGCCAAGGTTTCTACTCAAAGATCCTGTTGCAATATTTCTAACTATGACTTCGATGTAGATCACTTCTGCTTTTTTATGCAACATATGGTTCTCATCCAGCATTTCAACAAAGTGGGTAGGGATACCTTTTTTATTGAGATATTTGAATAGTTCAGTAGAAATTTCATTATTCAATGCACCTTTACCTGCTTCACTTGATTTTTTCTCACCGTTAAATGCAGTAAGATCATCTTTGAATTCTGAAATGTAAAGATCCGGGTTCTCTGTTGTCCAGATTTTTTTTGCTTTACCTTCATATACCAATTCTTGTTTTACAAGTGAATCTGTTGACATTATTTTTTCCCTTTATTCGTAATAATCAATGCTTTTAAAATATCTACACTGGTCTTGAGTTGTGCATCTTTAAAGAGTTGATCTTTTGTGATGATCGTTTCATTGTTATCTTCTGCTTTTGTGGCATTGTCATCTGTGTCGTTGTTGTCTACTCTGATCGTTTTGACAGTTGCATTTGCATCGATCTTTTCCAGTTCACCCTCAAGGTGCTTTTTAAGATCACGCTCTTTAAGGAATAGCGGATCTTCTTTCTGTTCACATTCAGCAGCATGTATGATAATATCCGGAGTGACACCTTCAGCCTGGATAGTACGACCGCTTGGAAGATAATACCTTGCTACGGTCAGTTTAAGCGCTTCATCTTTGCCTATAGGCATAACAATTTGTACAGAACCTTTACCAAATGTCTTTTCTCCCACAACTATGGAACGTTTAAAGTCTTGTAGTGCTCCGGCAACAATCTCAGATGCAGATGCAGAACCTCCATTTACCAGAGCAACTATAGGCGTAGTGAGATCAGAGTTCTTCTTCGTAGCTTTATATTCTGTATTTTCTGCTTTGGCTTTACCTTTTTGACTTACAATAACACCTTTGTCAACAAAAAGATCAACAAGTCCAATGGCTTGATCTAACAGTCCACCGGGGTTATTTCTAAAGTCAAGGATGATCCCCTCTGCCTTAGGATTCTCTTTGATAGCTTTCTTTACACCATCTACCACTTTTTGATCAAAAGAGGTGACATGAATATAAAGTATCTTCTCCCCTATAGTTTTTACATAAACAGACTGGATCTTTATGATATCTCTTGTTATTTTGATCTCAAGAGGTTTAGGCTCATTTTTTCTAATGATCGTAAGAAGAATATCTGTTTTAGGTTTTCCACGCATGATCTTTACCGAGTCATCAATGCTCATACCGATCGTTGCCTGATTGTCTATTTTCAAGATGATATCACCGGCTTTTATACCTGCTTTATCTGCAGGGGTATCTTTCAGGGGAGCGATAACAGTAAGAATACCGTCTTTCATACCAACAGAGATTCCAAGTCCTCCAAATTCGCCTTTGGTTTGAACAGTAAGGTCTTTATACGATTTTGTATCCATGAAAGTAGAGTGGGAGTCAAGATTGGTCATGAGCCCTTTAAGCGCTTTGTCTATAAGGGCGGTTGTATTTATCTCATCAACATATTCACTCTCTATCACATTAAGTATTTGAGTGAACTTGATATATGCTTCAAGCTTTTGTTTGGCTGTTGATGGAGTATAAGTTTTAGTTGCATTCGTATCTTTAGCCTGGGCAAAAGAACCAAAGAGGTAGGCAGCAGTTACAGTGGAAATCAATCCGGCTAAAATAACTTTTTTACTTTTTTTGATCATAAGTGAGGTATCTCCGTAAAATTAGTTTAATATTTTATTTAAATATCAATAAGAGGTTGCTTTTTCAGAGTATAGTTAAGTAAAGTTAACCATAAAAGTTTAAAGGAATTTTAGCTATATTTTTATAAAAATCATGAAGAAGCCAACAATGTCTAAATCTCTTGTAACTGATATCTTTTCCTTACTCCTTATAATTTTGTCCTTTATCGTTCCTGCTGAGTATCATAATACCATGCTTTTTACAGGACTTTTTGCATTCTCAGGTGCTGTAACCAACCAGTTGGCTATTCATATGCTTTTTGAAAAAGTACCTTTTCTTTATGGTTCCGGGGTGATAGAGAAAAACTTTGATACCTTTAAAGTTTCCATTAAAGAGATGATCATGAAACAGTTTTTTACGAAAGAACAGTTGGAAAAGTTCTTTGCACAGGAAGAGCAGAAGATAGACCTAAGACCCTTGGTGGAAGGTGCAGATTTCACCCCGGCATTTGAGGCACTCTCTAAAACAGTGATGGAGTCCAAGTTCGGGGGAGCCATTGCCATGTTTGGTGGAGAAGAAGCTCTGGAAGGGTTACGTGAACCTTTTTCTCGTAAACTGAAGTCAGCCGTAAGCTCCATAGTCTCATCAGATACATTTAAAGCCCAACTTGACCATCATATACAAAATTCAGCACTAAGTGAAGATATGCTGAGCTCTGTAGAAAGCCTTATTAGCAGACGGCTTGAAGAGTTAACACCTAAAATGGTTAAAGAACTTGTGCAGGAACTCATAGAAGAGCATTTGGGATGGCTAGTGGTCTGGGGTGGTGTGTTTGGTGGGTTGATAGGGCTTCTCTCTTCATTTTTTATATAAATTTTAAGTGTTCACCTTATAGGGTGTATTTACGCCCAAAAGTCCTCATCACTCATCCCACCACTCTTCTTTTTAGCAACCATGGCAGCTTTCATTGTCTTGGCTCCTTGCAGATCTACATC
>JAGGRU010000034.1 GCA_021159425.1 Sulfurovum sp. | reverse complement strand
CTTTTGTCGCTAAAGGTACCAGGTCATCACCCGCTGGTGAAGTAGCTCTGCTTCCATACACAAAAAAAGCTTTTTCAGCATTGATAGGTTTCAGTGTTTCAAAGTCTGTCACAACGATCTCAGAAAAGTCTCTTTCACTTTTTACACCTACTTCAAACCATTTCCCCGGTCTATGATAAAATTCAAACATTGATTTTGGGCTGGAAAAATAGACGGTTTGTCCAGATCTTGTTTTGATCTTGGCTACCCATTTTGGGTCTTTATAGACTTTAAAATGTCTTACCAAGCATGTTGTGTTTTTATCAAAATCCATACTGTAAAATGCTGGTGCATTAAATGGTTTATCATTCACTATATTTTTGGCAGGCGTATCAGCTAAGAGCAGTGAGGTTATAAAAAGTAATATAGTGAAGAGTTTCATTATACCAAGTCCTTTTTTTCAAATATTTTAAAGCCTAAAAAGGCAAAGAGTATCCCTAAAAAAAGTGGATAGACAATAGAGATGAATACAAACATTTTTTGACTCATCATATCGAGTATATAAAATGCTACCGGTCCCATTACAGTGAGTTCCGGATCAAAAAGTGAGATGGCGGCTACCCTGAATATCTCCATAGGATTGATCATAGCAATAGCAATGATCAACTCCGCATTCATACGCTGCTGCATCATCAATGAAATAAGAGCAATATCAATAAATGCCAGTAAAAATATCCATATAAAAAATGAAATACCCAATGCCATTTCTGATGATTTCACGATAGAAGAGATAAAAAAGGCTATCCCCAAAAAAGCCGAAGACATCGCAAAAAGCAGTCCTGTATAAAGGAAGAAGAGTCCTAAAGGCACCTCTGCACCTTTATACATACCATAGAGGATCGCAAATACCATTGCCATAAATACAGGCAAAAATACGGTAATAAAACGCCCAAAGACTTTACCCCAGTAATACTGTTTAAGAGAGATGGGGAAAGAGAGCATGTATTCCAAAATATGGCTGTCTCTATCACCCGATATGGAACGCACTGTAGTGATGAGTATAAAGATAGGCAGAATTACGATAGTAACCTGAATATACATCAGCAACAATCTGCTTAAACCGGAAAATCCCATCACCTGTGATTCTGTGATCCCTGCGATGAAAAAGAGTGCGATCAACCCACCAAATACCAGTGAGTAGACAATAAACCAATTGGCCCGTATAGACTCTTTAAGGTCAAGATAGGCGATTAACATTAAATTCTTCAATATGCTTTCCTGTTTTTATTTTCTTCAATTTCAAAGATACGTTTGCTTACTTCTTCAAAGTTTATGATCTCTTCATCTTCTTTAATGGTGCTGTTGCTTTCATGCGCACCAAAACCGTAAGCCATAGGGGTGATATTATGCGTATCATAGAGTGCAGTTCGTGCATCTATCCATTTTCCTGTAGTGATATCAGTGATCCAGATCTTTGATTGTGAAGCCCACTCGATCTTTTCATCATCAAACCATAATACCACACAACCAATATCATCATACATATAGGTTCTGCCATTAGTAGTATTTATCACCTGCACAGCATGATGTCTGTCACTTACAACCATTTTACAGCGTTCACACATATCTCTGTCCCAGTGAACACCACGCATCTCTGTGGGATCTTTTTTTTCACAACCTGTAATACCTAATAGTAATACTATAGCTAGAACAAGTAGTTTAAAACTTTTCATCAAACAACTTTTTCATCAGAAACTATTTTCCCCATATCCATATAGACTTGACGGTTCACGATCGCTTGCACCTCTTCTATACGGTGTGTGACAAAAAGTGCCAATTTCTCTTTCTTACTCTCTTGAATAAGTCTGTAAAAATCTTCTCTGGCTTTGGGATCAAGGTTAGCTGTAGGCTCATCATAAATAACGATCTCACTCTCTTTTGCAAGAGAAATAGCGATGAGAAGTTTCTGCTTCATTCCTCCGGAAAGTTTGAAAAAAGATTTATGTAAATTGGTTCTGATATCAAACTTCATAGCATTGGAATAATGGTAAATACGTTGTTCATCTACTCCTGAACTCTTACAGACATAAGAGATAAGTTCACTTACAGACAATTTAATAGGAGGAGGAAGCTGAGGCACAAAAGAGACATGTTTTAAAACTTCCGTACGCTCTTTAATAGGGTCTAGACCATTAACTCTTACTCCACCACTGCTAGGATGATAATAACCCAATATAGAGCGTATCAGTGTAGTTTTTCCTGCACCGTTGGCTCCCATAAGCGCCACAGAGTCATTGAGATTAAATTCAATATTGACAGAGTCAAGAGAAAGGTGCGAACCAAACTTTTTACTTAAATTGATAACCTTGATCACACCAATCCCTTCAGTCTAAAATCAAATTTCAATGCATCTGTATGGCAGACATCAATACAGCGTCCGCAAAGCGTACAGTCTGCCCCGGTAATATATTCATGGGTGATGCCTTTCTCTTCTCTTTGTTTGTCATATTTTGCTTTGACTATCTCTAGCACCTGATTTTCAAAGCAGACATCATGACAGACCATACAGTGATCACAGTTATCATTCCACTCTACTCTCAGTGCTGAAGCTTTTCCTATCATTCCATAGGTTGTTCCTATAGGGCAGATGTAGGTACACCAGGCACGACGGGAAAAGAAAACTTCCAGCGCCAACACCACTGCAACCCAGATCAATGCCAAACTCCATCCATATGCAATCGTTCTACTGAGTATACCTACCACATTAAACGTTTCAAAAACGAGGTACCCGGAGGTAAATGCAAGAATAAGAAAGATAGTCCAAAAGATATATCGTATCCTGTGGTCAAATTTTCTGCTTTTAATGATCTTTTTAGCTACAAGGGCATCATGCCATTTCTCACCTATTTCGGAAAGTAAGCCGTAAGGACATACCCAGGCACAGTAAGATCGTCCTCCAACCAACAGATAGAAGAGTATGATAGTAACCGTACCGATCACAATGTTGATAGGCATCTCAAAAGTAGAAAGATACACTTGCATCGTAGTAAAAGGATCGATCAAATGGAACCCTAAAAATCTTGAACCGTTCAGTGTTCCCTCAAGTGTTTGAATATCAATAAAAAAAGACAAAAAGAAAAGTAAGTGGATAGCGATCACCAATATCCATCTTTTCATTCTATAACTGAACTTTTTTTTACCCTCTTTAGTGACATCAAAAAACGTAGACCAAAAAGTGGTTTTTCTTATGGTCTCTCTGTTATTGTACTTATCCATCTTACACTTCCTCTATTTTTGATACTACTGTTTAGCAGCTTCAGCTCTTGCCGGGAATTCACCTATCTCATCTGCGAATCTTTTTAAATCCTCATCATTCATTGGGATTAAAAGACCTTTCATAACGACATTCTCTTTTCTGCCTGATTTAAACTCAACCAGATCTTTATAGAGTTTTTCTGCACTTTGTCCAAAGATCTTAGGACCCATCATTGGCTTACCGTTTTGCATACCTGAACCATTGGCACCATGACAAGAAGCACATTTTCTTTTGTATTCATTACTGACTTTAAATGCCCCTGCACTTCCTGCTTTTTCTCTTAATGCGTTAAGCTTGTCATCTTCTTTTTTTCTATCATCTTTTTCTGTAACGGTTACAGTTTTAGCCGCTGTCATAGTATCGCCAAAATCTTTTATGACTTTACCGTGCTCACCACCATGATACGCACCGCCACCCATAAAAGTAAGTCCCATTAAACCGAGTATACCTACCGTGAGTAACCCTACTATAATATTCTTCATGCTTATTTCCTTGCCTCTTTTATTTTTTGGTTAAATTCATAAATTTCATCTGCCAATGTTCTGATCTCCGCTTCATCCATCATGTTGATCAGATCCGTCATCAATACATTTTTCTTTTCACCACTTTTAAATGCTGCTATAGCATCAAAGATCTCATCTGAATTCTTTCCAAGTAATGAGGGACCGATTACACCATTGGCATAATCACTATGACAAGCTGAACACTTCACAATAAATTCTTTACTAAGCTTACCGACCAAAAGTGAGAGCCGCACCTCTTCATAAGGACTTCTGATGTTCATATTGGCATCGATGGCTGTTCTTGGTTTAGCACGTATTCCTGCATCTTCATTGGCAGGTTTTGCATTCTCATCATATTCACTCTTGATATTGTAATCATAGTAGTAAGATTTGCTTTGTGCCTTATCTGTTGTTTTTTCTTTAACTTTTATCTCTTTGATGTTTTTATTGGCTACTACTTCGATCTGCGGTGTTGCATCCGTTGATGCGGACTTTGTTACGGCAACTGCATTTTGCTCTTTCTTGCTAGCTTGCTCTTTAGGTTTATCCTCACCACAACCTGTCAATAAAGAGACTAATATCACGCCAGAAAGCAAAGTTGATACTCTTAAAACATTTTTCATCTTATTCTCCTAATTTTTACTGTTATATTGTTCATCATAGGTTACTCTTGATTTAACAACAATAGATGCTGTATTGGTTGGGCATACTTCTTCACAGGCTCCACACCCGATACAACCATCATAGATCGCTGGTCTTTTACCGCCGTTTTTATCCGGTACCATAGCTATGGCAGAGAGAGGATTAGGGATAGGACAGACATCTGCACAGAGTGTACACTGTTTTCCTTCATAGCCCTCAAGTTTGTCTAAAAGTTCTCTTTCTAAATTGGTAACATTTCTTTGTGCATCCGTAAAGGCATGCATAAACCTATTATAACCTGCGGGAACAGGCGTGTTGCTTGTTGCCAAACATCTATCCGGGAACTCCAACACAGCGATACCCATATGTATATCTTCTGGTTTTTCACAGTGATGGTCAAGTGCTCCGGAAGGACAGGCCAAAACACAAGGTACGGCAGAACAGGCATAACACCCACGTTCAGTTGCATCGATATACGGAGAACCTATACCGTGTCCCATACTTATGTCTGCTAATTTAATAGAGTGGTAAGGACAGACTTGAAGACACTGACCACACTTGATACAGAGTGCCAAAAACTTGTCTTCATCTACTGCACCGGGAGGTCTGAGTCTATTTTCTGCCTTCACTGCTTGAGGAGAGAATACAAAACCTCCTGCCAAAACAGCACCTAATATTCCTAATGTTGAATACTTGACAAACTCTCTTCTGTCTGTTTTTACCTTTGCCATTGTTATCCTTCTATCTTTACTTTTGGTTTCTGATCTTCTAACAAAAAGAGTGGCTTGGAGAACGGTGCCAGTTTTGCCAAAAAATTCAAGAGTGAAATTACCGGTGATCCGTAAAAGAACTTCACATCAGGGTTATAGACCCAAAGTTGATCAGCATACTGATAGACTTTATGGGGTGTATCACCTATGTTGTCACCATCTTTATCAAACCCTTCATAGTTATCCCAGTAATTGCCTACGATCTCATTTTCATTGGTTTTGGATCCTCTACTGTCATTAACTATATCTTCGATATTTCCCATGATGATATTGTCTTTAATGATATTGTTCTCAGAGAGTGAATGAAAATGCAGTGCTTCTGAATTATAGAGAATTTTATTCCCTATGATCCAGTTATTCGTATCGGGTTCAAAAGGAGATCTGTCTATGTAAAGTCCCTGTGCATTATAGATGACCGTATTGTTTTTAAGCGTAAAGTTTGAAACATCTTTCAGCCCGATCCCCATACCTGTAGCACCTAAAGAACTTTTGATCACATTTCCTGTCGCCACAGTATCTTTAGAATACATAAAAAAGATACCTACAGAATTAAATTTGTATTGATTATTCTTCACAAAGTTTTTACCCGCATACATAAAATGTAGAGAATACCTGCAATACTCACCATAATTCTCTTCGATAAGATTACCATGAGAATACCATACAACCATATCACGAGATTTAATGAGAGAGTTCTTTTTTATGAGGTTATCATTACTGTACCATAGCCTTAAACCATCCCCTCTAAGACCCAGATCCTGATCTTTTGAAGTAATATAGTTGTTTGATACGATAGAGTTGTTCACCATTTGCATATCGATCCCAAAGAGACAGTCATCAATCACACAGTCAGAGATCTCACAATGCTTGGCATTTTCTATGGTAATACCGGCATCAAGCTGATGATGCAGAGTTCCACTATTTGTTACTCTAAGATTTTTAAGCGTCACATAAGAGCTTTTTATAGCGATGACTGTTCCTTTGCCCCCAGCATCAATGACCACTCCGTCCTCTTTACCTATGATGGTTAGAGGCTTAGAGATCGTAATACTGCCTTTATAGACACCTGCAGGCAATTTTAAAATAGCCCCTTCAGGCGCAGAGTCTATAGCATCTTGAAGTGCGTTGGCATTTAGAAAAGTTAACAATGATAAGAAAAAAATAACAGATGATCTAATCAAATTTTAATCCTTTTATTTGGGTACCCACAAGGGGCACCCCTACATTTATTATATTTTGTAGGGGCAATCCCTTGTGGTTGCCCTAAAACCTATGCACTCTCTTTTAATGCCTTCTGTTTTGCAAAAAATGCAAGAAGACTGAAAATACTGATAGCCAATAACAAATAGAAACCTATTGTTGGGTATGAATGTGTTGTAAACTGTGCGATCTTTCCATCACCAAATACTGTTGGCATAAATGGTTTGATTTTGAAAGCACCCCAGTCATGGAGATTGTGACCAAACCAATAAAGCCAATAAGAGTAATCCGCTAAGAACAGTAGTGGCAAAGAGATAGGGATCAGCATACCTAAAGTCCATATTTTAGCATTATAGGCAATAAAGTAAATTATCAGCAGTGATAAAAACAGAAGTGCATAGATACCGATCTCTCTCTCAAGATGTCCCCCTACATACATAGGATCCATCCCTACATAGTGGTTAATGGTATTCATCTCATGGACTTCACCTGAAAATCCGTCAAAATGGAAAAAGACAGGAATTCCTTGAGGGAATGCTTCCTTTGGATAGTTGGGAGCTTCAAGTGAAACAGCCCAGATAGGCAAAGATGACACACCGATCTCTGCAGATGTACCAATCATCTTCATTAAGTCATTGTGTGCCTCTTTATCTGTTGCAACAGCCTTGTATCTGCCTTGATTATAAAGATTCCAAACTTTTGCGGTAAACGGCGAAATCTCAGCACTCTTCCCGTCCGCTATTTTATTCATCGTTCCGTGAAACGTGATCATTGGAAAGGTAAAACCAACTGTCAGTATTATCAATGCCAAAGCGGCAAAAACCTTTGCTTTTATAAAACTAGGATGCATATATTTTCCTTTTGGAATAAACTTTAATGATTATAGCCAAAGAGACTAAATAAAAGATTGACTCCAATCAATAGAGTAGTTAAAGTTATAAAAATAATAAGAATGGATTATAATTTAAGGGGTGTATGTAGTGCTGCCATATACCAAAGGCAAAATTGCCTTTGGTATAAGTTTTCTATAGAAGATACTATGTGACTAGTCACATAAAACGTCTTGTCTAAAACAAGTTAGCGTTTTCGTCAATCCATTTAAAGTATTCAACAATACCTTTGATCTCTTCATCACTCATATTTTGGTTAGGCATTTTAAGATTGAAGTAATCGATCATACCTTTAACATATGGGTCATCAAATTTATGCTCAGGGTTCTTGATAAAGTCAGCAACCCATTTCTCACCATTTTCATGTCTTTGCAGTACACCTGTCAAGTCTGGACCTGAAGATACTTTACCTACAACGTGACAACCAGAACATCCACCTTCATCAAAGGCTCTCTCTCCAGCTTGTGCTGCAGAAGATTTTGCAGTAGCAATTTTACTCACTAGTGTATCTTTCGCTCTAATTCCAACATCTGCAGTTTTAACCATAAGCTGCCAGATCATATTTTCAAAGAGGATCGCTTTTTCCGTATCACCGGCTGCAAGTGCTTCATCAGCAAGTTTTTTCTGTGCAGGAATTTGACCATATTGTGCAAATGCATCATCAACAAGATCAGCTACAACTTTGTGTTCACCAAATTTATTGTCTTTCAGGAACTTAACAACTGACTGAATAACTTCATCCGTAGCAGCATTGACAGAAACTGTTTTGTCATACTCAGCTTTTAACTCTTCCGGAGTCATTGTTTTCATTTTTAACTTTTGTGCAGACACATACTTTTTATTAGGGTCTTTAACCATAAGGTAACCCATCATTTCCAAGTGAAGTGCAGAACAGAACTCAG
>JAGGRU010000366.1 GCA_021159425.1 Sulfurovum sp. | reverse complement strand
TTTGCTGTTACGATCTGCTATCTGTTTAAAAAGGTCTTCAATACGACTTACCTCTTCAAGTTGATGGTCAAATTCAAAAGTAAAAATAGGTGCTTTAAACCACCCTTCACTCTGCTTACAGTGGTTCTGAAGATACGCACCGACTTTACGCAGCTGTCTAAGAGCTTCACCTTGCTCTTTTTCATTTAAAAAAGATTTATCTAGGTAAACTTTAGCATTTGAACGTCCTCTTGAACACTTAACATCAGTGACTGCCAAAGAGTTGATACGCTCATCACTTAAGCTTGAAAATGCTTCAGGTAGAAGCTCTTTAAGTACTGACTCTACCCTATGGCGTTTTATCTCTTCTTGTGTCATTTAGTCCATTACCACTTGCTCTTCAACATCTTTAAATGTTTCGATCACATCACCCGCTTTAATATCATTAAAGTTTTCAAGCATGATACCACACTCATAACCATTTTTCACTTCTTTAGCATCTTCATTGAAACGTTTAAGTGAAGAGATAGAGCTTTCATATACAACCACACCGTCACGGATAAGTCTTGCTTTGGAATTTCTTGTAATAGTACCGTCTGAAACTTTACAACCTGCAATTGTCCCCACTTTACCAACAACAAATGTTTCACGTACTTCTGCCTGACCAGTCACTTCTTCAGAGATCACCGGAGACATCATTCCACCAAGCAATGCTTTTACATCATCAAGAAGATCATAAATGATCGAGTAAGAACGAATTTCAATACCCAACTCTTTTGATTTTTTCTTCACCGCTCCAGTAGGACGGACATTAAATCCAAGAACAACTGCATGCTCAGAAGCATCTGCAAGTGTAAGATCACTCTCTGTTACCCCACCCACACCTTCATGAATAATATTTACTTTAACTTCTTCATTTCTAAGCTTCTCTAATGAACCTTTAATGGCTTCAAGTGAACCTTGAACGTCTGCTTTAATAATAATAGGTAGAGATTTAAGTTGACCCTCTGCAATAAGTGCTGAAAGATCATCAAGTGTTGCTTTTGTACTTTTAGAAAGTTGTTTTGCTCTCTCAAACTCAGCTCTTTTGTCGGCTAACTCACGTACCTCTTTCTCTGTAGACATAACAATAAGTTCTTCACCTGCACCAGGCACTTCATTGAGTCCTACAATCGCCGCCGGTGTACTTGGTCCGATCTCTTTAACAGAAGTTCCGTCATCAAGTTTGATTACTTTGATACGTCCGTATGTTTTACCCACGATGACATTGTCACCCACTTTAAGCGTACCGTTTTGTATGATCACATTTGCAACCGGTCCAAAACCTTTTTCAAGAGAAGCTTCAACAACAACCGCTTTTGCTTCTCTCTTTGGATCTGCTCTCAACTCCATCACTTCTGCCTGAAGTAAAATAGTTTCAAGAAGATCATCTATACCCATGCCCGTGTGTGCAGATACGGGAATAAATTCATACTCTCCGCCCCAATCTGTTGCCATGACATCAATTTCTGCAAGTTGAGACTTAATATTGTCCGGATTTGCTGATTCTTTATCCATTTTGTTGATCGCAACAATAAGAGGGACACCTGCCGCTTTTGTATGCGCGATCGCTTCTTTGGTTTGAGGCATTACACCGTCATCTGCTGCAACCACAATAATAACAATATCTGTTGCCTGAGCACCACGGGCACGCATTGCTGTAAAGGCTTCGTGACCCGGAGTATCTACAAAGGTAATTTTCTTACCATTTTTCTCTACCTGGTATGCACCAACGTGCTGTGTAATTCCACCTGCTTCTCTGTCTGCTACTTTTGCTGAACGTATTTTGTCAAGCAATGAAGTTTTACCGTGGTCAACATGACCCATGATAGTAATGACCGGTGGTCTCTCTTCAAGATTTTCATCACTCTCTTCCACTTCATCATATGCATCTGCATAATCCAATTCATCAAGAGGATTGACTGTTGTGACTTCAACTTCAAACTCTTCTGCAAGAATTTCGATCTCATCTTTTGCAAGGAAGTCATTTTTAGTTACCATCATTCCAAGTGCAAAAAGTACACCTACCACTTCACCAACTTTACGGTTCACCTTTTCAGCAAACTCGTATACTCTTACATTTTCAGGAATTTCAACAGATGTTACTATGTCAGTATTCTCTTCTTTAATGTATTTCTTGCGTTTACCCCCACGTTTGAGTGAACGTCTTTGCTGAGGACGGAATGGCTGTCTGCCTTTTAACGGTCCGCCGTTTGCCGCTTCTCTTTTCTTCATTTCTTCTTTACGTTTCTGCTCTTGACGCATCATTTCTTCATAAATGTTTTTGTCAGAGAAGTCAAGCAGTACTACCTCTTCATCACCAAAACCACTGTCGATCTCTCTACTCATACTGTCATGGTTAAAGATATCGATCTTTGTACCGGAATCTCTTGCTTCAGCAGGACCTTTTTTAGGTTTCTTTTTAGCTATATATGGAGTTTGATCACCCATAGAGATTCTTGTTCCTGCTCTGACAGGTGCCGGTTTTGCTTTTCTGACGATCTTGATTCCGGTACGGGAAAGTACTCTTCTTTTTGGTTTCTTTTCTTCACCCTCTTTAGCAGCTTCAGGTTCTGTTTTCTTAGATACAACGGAGATACCTCTACGTTTTTTAACCTCTTTTACAACAGGTTTTTCTATAGTTTCTTCTGCAACCTCTTCTTCTGCAACTTCTTCTTTCGCAGGAGCTTCTTCAACAACAGCAACATCTTCTGCTTTTTCTTCTGTAGCTACCTCAGGAGGTGTATTCACAACTTCTTTTGTTTCAACTACCTCTTCTTCAACAGGTTTCACTTTTGGTGTCATTTTGATACCAGAAGTTTTTTTGGCAGTTGGTTTTTTTAGCACTTCTTCGACAACAGTCTCTTCTTCAACAACTGGTTCATCAGCTGTTTCGACTGTTTCTTCAGCCACTGCTTCCTCAACCGGTGCAGCTTTTTTCTTCACGACTGTGATCTTTGCTTTGCTTCCAGGTTTCTTGAAGTTTTTTGGAAGTGTTCCGCTGATCGCATACTCTACAAGAATACCGGCATCTTCCATACTGATAGTACTGTTGGCTGCTTTGACATTAAAACCTAACTCTTTGGCTTTGTCCAGCAAATCCCCATTTGATAATCCCGCTTCATCTGCGATCTCTTGGATTTTAACTTTATCCATTCTTGACTAACTCCTTTAAAAGCTTAACAAATCGTTCTTCATCTTGTTTAAAACGTTTCGTTAAGCCTTTGATTTTTTTTTCATTTTTACTACAACTGTCACAAAGATAAAAGCTTCTACCTTTTCCGTCAAATGCTACTACATCTTTACCCTCTAGCTTTAAGCGTATCAAACTTTTTTGAGGATGTCTATCACGGCAAGAGATGCACATTCGTATAGGCTGTGATTTTTTCATCGCGTATTATACCCAAAAAGATGTTAACTTTGGGTTGTGACACCATTATTGTCTAAAGAGAGGGTAAAAACCCTGAATTGAGGGAAACGTTTTTGTAACTCTTGCGCTATTCTATCTGCATCTTTATCATAAGCTAAATTGAAAAATGTTGAACCGGACCCAGACAATGTACTCATCAAAGCACCATGTTTAAGTGCTACTTTTTGCACATCAAAAAGTTCCGGCATCATTTTCATTCGTCTTGCCTGATGCAGTTTATCTTTAGAGGCTATACGTAAAAGATCCCATGACTCACTCATAAAAAGTGCTGTCATATACGCTGCTCTGGAAAGAGAATAAACCGTTTCCTCTTTTCTATACATTTTAGGCAGAACAGTGCGGGATCTGGCTGTAGATATCGTACGATTTGGTACAACAACAACTGCTCTAAGATACTCAGGCATACGTCTTTTCTTAGAGTATACACGGTCTCCTTCCACACAGGCGACATTAAATCCACCCATGACTGCCGGTGTAATATTATCCGGGTGATGCTCATATCTGAGTGCCTGATTGAGTATTTCTCTTTTATTGTATCTTGTTCCTGCTGCCATATATGCCCCACTCAGTGCAGCAACGATTACAGCAGAAGAAGACCCAAGCCCTCTTGAGATGGGTATACGATTATGAAATTCAAATCTGAAATTATCAGTTCCTCCGCTTAATCGTTTGTAGTTTTCATTGAATATGCTTAAAAAAAGAGAGTTTTTCTTAATTTTAGGATTTTGGGCACCTTCACCTTGTGTAGAAATACTTAAAAATTTTGATGGTCTAATGATGATCTCATTTCTTAAGTCTACTGCAAGACCCAAAGTATCAAATCCGGGTCCAAGATTGGCAGATGTGGCAGGCACAGATACAAACATTTATCACTTCTTCCGTTAAACAGCTGGCAGACTATACTCAGGGGTTGATTCTTCATCTATTTCAAGATCTTGAATACTTTGAGGCAATGTAAAAATTACAGAGACTGGCTGTTCAAATTTTTTAGTAATTATAGTCTCTTTTTCCTTGATAAAATAGAGATTGCCTATTGCTTTAATAGCTTGACCGTCATTTAGTGCAAAACCACTACACCCCACACAATTAATATTTTTCACGAGTTCAATCGTTTTTAGCATAATATAGGTAAGTTTGATCGCCATATATGAACCTGGACCACGCGTATAAATAATTTCTGAAATATCATAGTCATTTAATACATCCATGATCAGGGGTAAAAGTATTTCTGAAGTTTTTAGGTCAGAGGAAAAAGTTTTGATCAAAAGATCATCTTCATACACTCCTATAAGAAGTGGTGAAGAGATAGAAATAATGAGGAGTTTATACTTATGCGAAGGACTTTGCAAATTCTCTACTTTGTAACTCTTCTACAGCTACTAATTCGTAGTTATTACTGTCTGCCAGTAATTTGGATGTCAGTTGATAATTAAGATTATGGCTACCTGCAAACGATTCATATTTTGCCAGAATATTATAACCTGAAATCATCATATCTCCCATAGCATCAAGTACTTTATGCTTTGCAAATTCATTGTCAAAACGTAAACCTTCAGGATTTAAGATCCTATGGTCATCCAAACCTATGGCATTCTGCAGTGTAGCACCAAGTGCCAAATTTTGACTCTGCAGATACTGAATATCTTTTACAAATCCAAAAGTTCTTGCTCTTGCGATCTCTTCTATAAAATTATGTGTAGAAAATTCAAACTCTTCACGCTGCTCACCTATGACAGGGTGATCAAATTTAATTTTAAAATCAAAGGTTGCTGTATCTGAAGGTGAAAGTCTTACAAATTTATCACCATCTCTTACCTCAACGGTTTGCTTTAGCGAGATCACTTTTTTAGGAACATTCAGTTCTTCTATGCCTGCTTCATCAAGTAAAAGACAAAAAGAAATAGATGAGCCATCCATAATTGGCATCTCATTACCATCAACAACAACACGAAGATTATCAATACCATAGGCATAGAGAGCAGACAAAAAATGTTCTATCGTTGAGATGAAACCTTTTTCACTACCAATAACAGTAGCCATACGTGTGTCTATCACGGAAGAAGGAGAGAGAGGTATACGCAAAGCTAAGTCTTCACGATAAAATACAATACCTGCATCTGCAGACAATGGTTCCAGTCTAAGCTTGATAGGCTCACCCTTATGCAAACCAATACCGATCACTTCAACAGGTTTTTTTATAGTACGCTGCAGCATCAAAGTTCCCTTCACTCTTATAGTTTTATCTTGTCCAAAATAAATCTTTAGAGCGATTATAACATAATTAATATTAATTCAAATTAGAAAATATGAAGTTTGGGAATAATTACTGCTTTTCTATTGTCTCTGTCTGTTCATCATCTTTCGTTGGTGGAGGCGTAATAATTTCATCTGCCTGCTTAAATACATTGTCTATGAATTTTCTGATCCATGATTGATCAAACCACTCTACCGGTCTTACCTCAATACCCTGGATCACTACACCAAAGTGCAAATGGTCTCCCATTGCAAGTCCTGTCGCACCTGTTTTAGCAATGACTTCTCCAGCCTGTACTTCATCATCTACCTGCACCAATAACTGAGAACAGTGCCCATACAACGTGTAGAGTCCCAAACCATGATCGATCATCGGCATATTCCCATATATACCGTTTTCCTCAGCATACACTACTTTTCCTGCATTGGATGTTTTAATATCTGCCATAGCGTTACTTGCCAAGTCATATCCTACATGGTACGATTCAGAAACAATATTATCTTTCTTTTTATAATAGTAATATCTGTGATCCCCAAAGCTGGCTACTCTCTGCCCATTTCGTAAGGGATAAAACTTTTTTATTTGCCAAGAGTCTAATATTTCATCTGAAACATTTCTACTCAACTCATGAATGAGATCTTCATTCTTCAAACGCATGGTTTCATTGATCGCTTTCAGTTTTTCAAGCTTATCTGTAATCGTTGCATATTCCGGATCACTTGAAGCCAGATCCGTGATCTTTCCATCTATAAAACTGTCACTTGCTTTAATTTGTGATGTTTTGTATCTTGGATTTTTATGATAAAACGGGATCTTGGTGATCCGTTTGTTTTTAGCAAGATCCGTGGCAATGATCTTTGCAGAAAAAGAATCATCTGTAAAAGGCCAAGCGATCAAAGCAGCATAATACCCCTCTTTTTTATAGGGTTGAGGCTTGAACTTGTTTCCATTTGCTTCAACATAGAGTTCATCCATATTGTCATCTTCTGCCTGAAAGACGACCAATGCGGATCCACCCTGGTTGATCATACGTGAGTTAGCCACTATATTTACGTTTGGACGTTTATAGTCAACATTAATAGTAAGTGTTCTCTCGGCAGAGTTTCCTGACATCATATTCCACATACTGTTGTCAGTTACAGATACTTTTAACGTAAACTGTTTTGCTTTAGGATTTAAAACTTTGCCTTTTGGATATTTTACAGCTAAAGTCTGTTCTTTTGTCTTATCCGGCAATGGTCCCTGACCAAGTATTACACTTTTTTCTCCATCACTTAAAACCAACTCATAAGAGCTTAATCCTACGTTATCTTTTAACTTAATGCTAAGAGGGTCTGTACGATTCCAAAAGACATTATCCGGTCCTTCTATCACCGGCTTTTCTCTCTCAAGTTCAGGTAAATTATATAAATACCATCCCCCGCCGCCTAATCCCGCCAATACAAGTACTGTGACTATCATGCCACCTATTCCGCTTTTTTTAACTTTTGCCATGTAATAATCCTAATTCATTTATCTTTTTTAAAATTGTATCTATACTTTCATGTAAAGTAGTTTGATTTAACATAAATCCGGCAGCAACTTTATGTCCTCCGCCGCCAAAATCCAAAGAGACTTTTGAAACATCAACACTTTTACTTCTCAGCGATATACGTATACTGTCTTCCAATTCTATAGCGAACAGCCCTATTTCAACTGTAGCCAAAGAACGTGCATAATCTACAATACCTTCCATATCCGGCATACGTGCACCTGTAGCCAAAATATCATCTTGCGTTACAAAAAGTGCTGCGATCCTTCCTTCAGAACTTAATCTTAAATGACCCAAGGCTCTTTCTAAGATTCGCAAAGAACTCAAAGATCTTCTCTGTGTGAAATTAAACGCAACATTTGCCGGGTCTGCACCCAGGTCTACCAATTCTTTTGCCACTTCAAACACTTCATGACTCACTGAATTTGTTGTAAAATACCGGGTATCCGATAACAGTGCCGTATAAAAACAAGCAGCCGAAGCGGCATCAATCGTATAAAGTTTTTGAAACAGCCTATAGGCAACTTGTGATGCTGAAGCATATTCAGGGATCACAACATTTATTTTTCCATACTGTTGGTTACTTTCATGATGATCTATATTGAGTATTTCTCTATTTTCAAGATCAAAACCAAGTCTATCGATACTGCCACAGTCACAGGCAATAATAAGACTCTCTTCGAAATCCATTTTATGTTTTATTTTCTCAAAAGAGGGGAGAAAATCAAGATATTGCGGCAGCATATTGGAAGCATTGACTATTTCAACTCTTTTTGTTTTATCTTGTTTTAAAATATGATAAATACCCAAACCTGTGCCAATGGTATCTGCATCCGGGTTCAAATGTGTCAGTATGGTGATATTTCTGGCTTTATCCAGCTGCTTTTTTACTTCCGCAAGAGGAAATTGATAATTCTCCACCTGTTTTACTCTACCTTCCAATTTACTCTACTTTTCAATTTATTCTACTTT
>JAGGRU010000127.1 GCA_021159425.1 Sulfurovum sp. | reverse complement strand
ACAGCAGCAAGCTCAGCAGATCCAAGATACACTTGTGAACCTTTACCAAGTCTGTTGTCAAAGTTTCTTGTAGATGTTGAGAATACCCATGCATCTTGTGCAACAGAAGCCTGGTTACCCATACAGAGTGAACAACCAGGAATTTCTGTTCTCGCTCCAGCCATACCGAATACTGAGTAGTACCCTTCTTCCTGAAGTGTTTTCTCATCCATTTTAGTTGGAGGACAGATCCATAGTTTAGCTTTTACTGCACCTTCGCCTCTTAGTACTTCTGCATTGGCTCTAAATAGACCAATGTTTGTCATACATGAACCAACGAATACTTCATCAATCTCTGTTCTAAGTCCTGCTTCTCTAATTTCTGTTAATGTTTTAACATCATCCGGATCATTTGGACAGGCTAAGATAGGCTCTTTAATATCAGACATATTGATCTCGATAACAGCAGCATACTCTGCGTCAGCATCTGCTTTAAGAAGTTCCGGGTTTTTAATCCATGCTTTCATTTTGTCAGCACGTCTTTGAAGTGTTGCTTTGTCTTCGTAACCTTGGTGGATAAGCTCTTCAATTAAAACAATGTTTGACTCTAAGTACTCTATAATTGGCTCTTTGTCCAAGTAAACTGTACATGCAGCAGCTGAACGCTCTGCAGATGCATCAGAGAGCTCAAACGCTTGTTCACATTTAAGTTGCTCTAAACCTTCGATTTCAAGAACACGTCCTGAGAAGATATTTTTCTTACCTGCTTTGGCAACAGTCAAAAGACCATCTTTGATCGCTTGATGAGGAATAGCATTGACCATATCTCTAAGCGTAATTCCCGGTTGCATTTCTCCTGAGAATCTAACAAGAACAGACTCAGGCATAGTAAGTGGCAGCATACCTGTAACAGCTGCAAACGCAACAAGACCTGAACCAGCCGGGAATGAGATACCTATTGGGAATCTTGTATGACTGTCTGCACCTGTCCCTACTGTATCTGGAAGACAAAGTCTGTTCAACCATGAGTGAATTACACCGTCACCTGGTCTAAGAATGAAACCTTTTCTCTCTGTCCAGAACTTTGGAAGTGTGTGTTGAAGTTTAATATCTGCCGGCTTAGGATAAGCAGCTGTATGACAGAACGATTGCATTACCATATCTGCACCAAAGTTAAGTGCTGCAAGATCTTTAACTTCATCTCTTGTCATTGGTCCGGTTGTATCTTGAGAACCCACAGTTGTTGCTATTGGCTCACAGTATGTACCCGGTTTAACACCTTCGATTCCACAGGCTTTACCAATCATTTTTTGCGCAAGGGTAAATCCTTTACCATTATCTGTTGGAACATCAGGAGTCATGAAAATATCTCCAGCATCCATGCCAAGCGCTTCTCTTGCTTTTGCTGTAAGACCTTTACCAATGATAAGTGGAACACGCCCACCCGCTCTCATTTCATCTGGAAGTGTATTTGGCTCTATTTTAAATTCAGATACAACCTTTCCATCTCTTTCTATGACACCATCAAAAGGTTTAACAGTAATCACATCGCCGGTTTCTAAGTCACCCACTGGTGCCTGAATAGGTATACATCCTGAATCTTCTGCTGTGTTAAAGAAGATCGGCGCAATAATATCTCCAAGAACAATACCACCTGTTCTTTTACCCGGAATATTTGGAATATCTCTACCCATGTGCCACTGTACAGAGTTGATTCCTGATTTTCTACTTGAACCAGTACCTACAACATCTCCAACGTATGCCAAAGGGTGACCTTTTTTCTTTAACTCTACCATTGTGTCCAATGGATTGTCCATTCTGTTGATCAGGAAAGAGTTCGCATGAAGAGGAACATCTGCTCTTGTAAATGCTTCAGAAGCCGGAGACAGATCATCTGTATTTGTTTCACCAGGAATTTTATATACAGTTACAGTGATCTCTTTTTCCATTGCTGGTTTGTTATAAAACCACTCAGCATTTGCCCAAGACTCTACGATCTCTTTTGCCAATGCATTTCCAGCATCCATAAGTGCTTTAACATCGTTGAATGAATCATATACAAGCAATGTGTTTTTAAGTTGCTCAGCAGCATTTTGAGCCACTTCACCGTCAATACTAAGTGCAGCAACCAAAGGTTGAACGTTAAATCCACCTAACATTGTTCCTAAAATTGATACTGCTTTTACAGCATCGATCGCGTCACAAGATACATCACCTTGAACAACATCATTTAAAAATGCTGCTTTTACATAGGCTGCATCATCAACACCTGCCGGTACTTTTTGCGTTAAAAGCTCCATTGCAAACTCTGCATCTGCAATTGGACTTGCTTTCAATAATTCTACCAACTCTGCTGTTTGTTCAGCTGTCAGTGCCAATGGGGTAACACCAAGTTTTGCTCTCTCTTCTGTGTGTGCTCTATAATCTGCTAGTAATGACATTAATGTCTCCTATTTAGTGTAAATTTGTGGCTTAATTTTATCGAAAGGAGGTTAATAGTTATTTGAATTATAAGTTTGCATAAAGTAGTTGTTCTGGATGTGTCAGATGGTTACAAAAAACTGAGTAGGTTTGGCACTGCCAAACGTCAAATCTCAGTTTTGGATACTGGGTGGTTTAAGTTGTGATTAGAGTTTGAATTTCCTCTAAACGTTTGGCAGTGCCAAACCTACAGAATTTCTCTGTTACCTTTTGTATTGGGTGCTGAGAGTACTCCTTTTGCCTCAAGCTGTTCTATAATATTTGCAGAACGGTTATACCCTATTTGAAGCTTACGCTGAAGGTATGAAATAGACGTTTTCTGGTCATTCAACACTACCTGCTTTGCATCTTCAAAAAGTGAGTCCAGCTCAATATCAGAGTCATTATCTCCACCACCTGCAGACCCGCCATGAACAAGATAAGACTCATCATACTCAGGGGCACGCTGTGCTTTAATAAATTCCACGACCTCTTCTATTTCTTCTTCTGTGTTCCATGGCGCATGTATACGAACCAGACCTGTTGAACCGGGAGGTGTGAAAAGTCCATCACCTCGCCCCAACAGTGAGTCTGCACCCATAGCATCTAAAATCACTTTGGAGTCTATGCGTGAACCTACACGGTAGGAAAGTCTGGACGGCAAATTGGCTTTGATCATTCCTGTCACAACATCAACAGATGGTCTTTGTGTAGCAACAATCAAGTGGATACCACAGGCACGTGATTTCTGAGCAAGTCTTGCTATGCTTAGCTCTACTTCTTTTCCCCCACTCATCATAAGGTCTGCCAACTCATCGATGACAACAACGATGTAAGGGAACGCTTCCTCACCTGTTTTCTTCATTTTTTCATTATAATTTTCTATGTTTTTTGTACGTGCATCCGCCATCAGCCTATAACGTCGTTCCATTTCTCCAACCATATTGGCAAGTGCTGCAATAGCTTTAGCCGGCTCAGTGATCACAGGCGTAATAAGATGAGGAATATCTTCATAAGCAGCAAATTCAAGCATCTTAGGGTCAATAAGCATAAGTTTTAAGTGCTCCGGATCGTTACGATACAGTAAAGAGAGTATCATGGCATTGATCCCTACGGATTTTCCCGAACCGGTTGTACCTGCTATAAGTAAATGCGGGAGCTTTTTAATGTCTGTGACAAAAGGATTTCCCACAATATCTTTACCCAATGCTACTGTTAAATTCGACTTTGACTCTTTGAAAATATCGCTCTCCAAAATATCTCGTAGATAAATAGTATCGATGTTTGCATTTGGTATTTCTATCCCTACTACATCACGCCCGGGAATCGGTGCCTGAATACGAATGGTCTCTGCAGAAAGAGCCATAGCAAGATCATCCTGCAAACCAAGTATTTTCGAAACTTTTACATTGGGTGCAGGCTTAAACTCAAACGTCGTAACCAAAGGACCGGAATAGGTACGGACCACTTCACCATCTATTCTAAACTGCTGAAGTTTTGCCATAAGGTCGTCGATCTTTTGGTCGATCTCTGCTTCATTGACTTTTTTTGTTGCTTTAGGTGCTTTCTGCAGGAAGTCAATTTTAGGCAGTTTAAAATTCTTAGGTTTTGCAACTGCACCTTTTTCCATCTCATTAAGTAACTTAGAGTTTTCCGCTAATTCAGAGACGATCTCTACATTTTTATTGCTTGTGGTTTTAGTGACAGATTTGATCATTTTTTCTTCAAGCTCTTCTATCTCCTGAAGTACAGGATCATCTAACTCTTCTACTTCTTTTATCTCTTTTTTCGCACGGGTTTTTCTTGTAGCTGGTTTTGCTCTCGTTCTTTTCTTAGGCTTTACTTCTTCATCCAGCACCGGCATCATCTCATCTTCCAATGCAGGAGAAGAGAAAGGATTTTTAAATATTCTCTTTAGGGTAGATCCTAAATTGGTAAAAAATTTACTCTCTGTTTTGGTTTTTTCTTTCTTCTTAAGATGTTTGGGCAGAGAGACGCCCCGTATCATCTCTTTAAAAGAGAAATCATCATCTACAATAAATACCAAAGAGAGTGATATGATCATTAACCAGAGCAGCCAAAGCCCTGCCTGTCCTATGAGAGGCTGTAAGAATTCAACGATCTGATTACCAATGAACCCTGCATTTTTCAGTTCTAAAACTAAAGATTCAAACAGTACTGCCGCAATGAAAAAGAGTATCCACCCTAAGTAAAAATCAATATTTTTTCGTACTGAGGCATCGCTGTATAGTTTATAGAGTGGATAAAAAAGAATTAAAATATTGATATACGCAAAATATCCAAAAAGATGAATATTGGTATCCCCTACTATCTTCCCGACATTCCCTGCCAAAGCTGCATCATGAAATAGTGTTGCGAAGGCACCATAAATAAAAAGTATGGCAATGATGATAAGTGAAATTTTCAAAAATAAAACCTTGATATTAATTAATGAAGATATTATAACGAATAAAGTTTAGTGGGCTATTAAAAACTGTCAAATTGACATAAAATTCTGTTTTAGCACTATTCTAAACGATGTTTAAGCACTTAATATGTAGAATTCCATCTACATTTCAATATGTATGCCGCAGTGATGGAACTGGTAGACTTGGTAGACTCAAAATCTTCTGCTTTAGGGCGTGTCGGTTCGAATCCGACCTGCGGTACCACTTTAAGCCTCGTATTTACGAGCTTTATCACCTAACATATTACTATAAGTACCACAAAAAGACCACTTTGCGGGCGTAGCTCAGTGGCTAGAGTTCCTGCCTTCCAAGCAGGCTGTCGAGGGTTCGAATCCCTTCGCCCGCTCCATAACATAATCACTTCCTTATATAATTCTAAACTCTTAAATACTTTTGTTATAATCCTTTATGCATTCCCATCGGGACGATGGGAACGAGAGTTGAAAAATAAGGTAATAGATGACAAGTGTTAAAATACAGTGCAAGAGAAGCACTAAATGCTGATTCGTAAATTAGTCGTAGCAATTACAGGTGCATCGGGTGTTCAGCTCGGTAAAAAGTTTATAGACTACCTACCTGAGCATATAGAAGTACATATAGTAGTCTCAGACAATGCAATTACTGTAGAGTCTTTTGAAAACAAACAAGTGACTTTACACTCCTCTGAGAATATTGCAGCTTCTATATCATCAGGGTCATTCAGAGTGGATGCCACTGCGATCATACCTTGTTCTATGAATACTTTGGCAAAAATTGCATGTGGTATATCAGATAATTTACCTACACGTGTAGCAGCAGTTGCACTTAAAGAGCAAAAGAAACTGCTTCTTGCTCCAAGAGAGTTGCCTTTTTCAGCCATTGCTTTGGAAAATATGCAGAAGTTGGCTGCTTTAGGTGTCATCGTTGCACCACCGGTTATGGGGTATTATTCTGAATCTTCAAGTCTTGAAGAGATGGAAAAATTCATCATTGGAAAATGGTATGACGTACTGGGAATAGAGAATAACCTTTATGAAAGATGGGAAGGATAGCATGTATAGAACTTCACGTAGGGTCGGTTTACCGACCATCATATATAATGGCAGACAAAATCTATTGGTCGGTAAACCGACCCTACAGAAAAAGGATTTTCATAAATGAGACGCGCAATTTATCCAGGGACATTTGACCCTATCACCAATGGACATTTAGACATCATTAAACGTGCCTGTAAAATGTTTGATGAGATCATCGTAGCCGTAGCTGATTCTGAAGCAAAGAAACCTATGTTTACACTTGAACAGCGAATAGAGATGGTAGAAGTAGCTACCAAAGACTTTCCTAAAATAAAAGTGATAGGCTTTCACTCTTTACTTGTTGACCTCTCTGACAAACTTGATGCAAATATCGTTATAAGAGGTCTGAGAGCAGTCTCTGACTTTGAATATGAACTGCAAATGGGGTATGCCAATGCTTCACTCAAAAAAGAGTTGGAAACTGTCTATCTTATGCCCAGTCTTGAGCATGCTTTTGTAAGCTCTTCTGTGGTTCGTTCCATTTTAAATTTTGATGGAAAAGTAGAACACCTTGTTCCGGCTGATGCCCTTAAACTCATAAAGTGTTTACGATAATGTATATACTGTTTGAAGGCATAGACACTTGTGGGAAAAGTACACAGATTGATCTGATAGCAGATAAACATCCTGAAATCATAGTTACTCATGAACCGGGCGGTACAGCTTTTGGTAAAAAAGCAAGAGAGATACTTCTCTCAGACTCTTTAGCATCCAAACGTGCGGAACTGTTACTTTTTCTAGCAGACAGAGCAGAACATTACCAGGAGGTCATCTCTCCAAACAGAGACAAGATCATCATTTCTGACAGAGGTTTCCTATCGGGCATAGGTTATGCCCTTGCCAACGGTGACTTTGACTTTGATGAACTGGTACACTTGAACAAGTTTGCACTTGAAGGACATTTCCCAGACAAAGTCATTCTATTTTTAACAGACATGAAAACACTTAAAGAAAGAACGGATGCAAAGAGTCTCGATGGCATTGAGCTTAGAGGATTGGAATACCTGCTTACCGTGCAAGAGCATATGAAACAAAGTATACTGAAACTTGGCATCCCTCACCTTTTTATAGATGCAACAGATGACATAGAAAACATCCATCAATCTATACTAACCTACTTGAAGGTATAATTCGTCAATTTAAATTAATATCATATTTTGTAGGGTCGGTTTACCGACCATTATAATTTTATATTTTGGTCGGTAAACCGACCCTACGTTATTGACAAGGAAATACAAATGATAAATCCACTACGTGGTATGAAAGACCTTACTTTTGATGAGAGTGCACGCTTTGTACACATTATTAAAACTTCTATTGATATAGCAAAAAGATACGGATACAGCTACATAGAGACACCTATTCTTGAAGAGACAGGACTTTTCAAACGCTCTGTGGGTGAGAGTTCTGACATTGTAGGTAAAGAGATGTATCAGTTTGAAGACAAAGGGGGTAATGATGTCTGTATGCGTCCGGAAGGAACAGCAGGTGTTGTTCGTGCTTTTGTCTCTGCCAAACTTGACCGTCAACCCATGAAGCAGAAGTTTTACTACTATGGACCTATGTTTCGTTATGAGAGACCGCAAAAAGGTCGTTTGAGAGAGTTTCACCAGTTTGGTTGTGAGAGTTTTGGCGAAGCTTCTGTCTATGAAGATTTTACCATCATTACAATGATAAGCCAAATTTTTGAAGCACTCGGCATAGGCTTTGATCTTCAAATAAACTCACTGGGATGCCCTGAATGTATGCCTCCCTACAAGCAAAATCTTGTAGGCTTTTTAACAGAAATAAAATCTGAGCTATGTGAAGACTGTAACAGACGTATAGTTACCAATCCTATCCGTGTGCTTGACTGTAAAAATCAGACTTGCCAGTCTCTTTTGGTCAACTCCCCAAAACTCATAAAGAATTTATGTGATGTCTGTGACTCTGATTTCAACAAACTCACTGCCCTACTCGACAATGCCGGAATCAAATATGAAGTAGATACCAATCTTGTAAGAGGTCTGGACTACTACAATAAAACTGCTTTTGAATTTGTATCTAATGAGATCGGTTCACAGTCAGCCATTGCAGGCGGTGGACGTTACGATAAACTTGTTGAATTCTTAGATGGTAAGCCTACACCTGCTGTTGGTTTTGCCATAGGAATTGAACGCATCATGGAACTGGTACAAATGCCGGAACTTACACGTGACGGCATCTATATGGGAGCTATGATAGAAGAAGCTGTTGAAGTCTTATTCCCTATAGCTACTGCAAAACGTAAAGAGACAAAAGTAACACTCGAGTACAAGTCAAAAGGTTTTAAGAGCCATATGAAAGGTGCAGACACTG
>JAGGRU010000157.1 GCA_021159425.1 Sulfurovum sp. | reverse complement strand
TTATGTGTGATGAGCCAAAAGCGGCTGAAGCAAAAGAGAGACTTCCATACCATGTGATCGACAGAAACGGTGCATGTGCCATAGAAGTAGCTGAGAAGACATATACACCTCAGGAAATTTCTGCAAAAGTACTTATAAAAATGAAAGAAGATGCAGAAGCATATCTTGGTGAAACGATCACTGATGCAGTTATTACTGTACCGGCATATTTCAATGATGCACAAAGAAAAGCAACAAAAGAAGCAGGAACAATTGCAGGTCTTAATGTTTTAAGAATCATCAATGAACCAACATCGGCAGCACTTGCGTATGGTCTTGATAAAAAAGAAGCAGAGCAGATCGTAGTTTACGATCTTGGTGGAGGTACATTTGATGTTACTGCACTTGAAACGGGTGACGGAGTAGTTGAAGTACTTGCTACGGGTGGAGATGCATTCCTTGGCGGGGATGACTTCGATAACCGTGTGATCGATTTTGTGGCAGATGAGTTCAAAGCTGAAACAGGTATTGATATTAAAGCAGATGTTATGGCACTGCAAAGAGTTAAAGATGCAGCAGAATCAGCAAAAAAAGAGCTTTCATCTGCAACAGAGACTGAAATAAACCTTCCGTTCATTACAGCAGATGCTTCCGGACCAAAGCACTTGGTAACGAAGATCACAAGAGCAAAATTTGAGTCACTGGTTTCTGATCTTGTTGACAGTACGATCAAGACGATTGCGGGTGTACTTAAAGATGCCGGTCTTAGTACGAGTGAAGTAAAAGAAGTTGTAATGGTCGGTGGTTCGACAAGAGTGCCACTGGTACAGGAGAAAGTACAGGCATTCTTTGGAAAAGAGCTTAACAAATCTGTGAACCCGGATGAGGTTGTTGCACTTGGTGCTGCGATCCAGGGTGGTGTACTTGCGGGTGATGTGAAAGATGTATTGCTTCTTGATGTTACACCATTGAGTCTTGGTATTGAAACTTTAGGCGGAGTAACGACTAAAGTCATCGAAAAAGGAACAACGATTCCTGCGAAGAAGTCACAAGTATTTTCTACAGCGGATGATAACCAACCTGCAGTAAGTATTCATGTACTTCAAGGTGAAAGAGAGTTCTCTAAAGACAACAAGTCACTTGGTATGTTCGAGCTTAGAGATATTCCTGCTGCACCACGTGGTGTACCACAGATCGAAGTAACATTTGACATTGATGCCAATGGTATTTTGACTGTATCTGCAAGTGACAAAGGTACGGGTAAATCTCAAGAGATCAAGATCACCGGTTCGAGCGGACTTTCTGATGAAGAGATCGAAAAAATGGTACAAGATGCGGAAGCACATAAAGCGGAAGATGAAAAGAGAAAAGAAATAGTTGAAACCAGAAATCAGGCAGATGCACTCATTCACCAAACAAGAAAATCATTGACTGATCTTGGTGAAAACTTTGATGCTGCAGAAAAAGAAGGTATAGAAGCTGCGATCAAAGACTTAGAAGAGACACTTAAAGATGACTCTGCAACAAAAGAGCAGATAGAAGAGAAAGTAAAAGTGTTGACTGAAAAAAGTCATAAATTAGCTGAAGCAATGTATGCCAAAGAAAAAGGCGATACAAATCCGGAAGCGAAAAAAGCAGACGATGACGATGTTATCGATGCTGAGGTCGAATAAGACTCTACTTCTTTTTGGAACCTTAATACCCCAAGGGCATTTCCGTTGGGCACTTGTTTAAGGAAAAACTTTAGCGTAAGTGCTAAGGTTTTTAGACTCGAACAAGTTCGAGTTTCCTGTCTAAAAATCGAATGGTTGTTGGATCATTACCCACATGTTGGTACCTTCATCTCCATAGGCAACATCAAAACGTACCGGTAATTCGGCAACCATAGCACGAAAAGAGACTCCCACATCAAATTTCAGATCTTCAAGAAGTTCAAAATCGTACGTATCATTTACTCTACCTGCTTCAACAAAACCAACGACCTGAAACCAGTCAACAGGTGCATGTTTAGCGATCCACTCTCCCCAGTCTCCATTTTTGATAGGATTATAGTTAAGTACGGCTCTATATTCCATCGTAGCGTAAATAGAAGCTTTGTCGAGGAATCGGTTTTGATCATATCCTCTCATTCTTGTGAAACCACCTAGTCTCGGACCATCATAGAGTGGAGTACGATGTGCATCTACATCGGGTAAAAATTCATTATTTGTATCCCAGCTAGGTGAGTATGCTGTCCAAAAATTAAATGCCAGAACATTTTGCTGAGTAAAAGAGAAAGTATCAAGGTTAAAATACTTACTGGCTTTAAACTCGATAAAATCCCAACTCTGCATACTGTCACCTGCACCAAAATCTTTTGAATAGCGTAAGAAAAGGTTATATCCTCTTGAAGGATTATCGTCATAATCTGTATTGTCATGGGAGACAAAGAATCTCAGCCCCCTGGAATCCCATTCTACAGGTGCATCACCTGGATGTAGGGCACCTTTGACATTGTCAATAGATTGGTCTTGATAAAATGCTGTTAATCCTAGTTCTGTACGACCTGTAACAAAAGGTGTTCCGTTTCCATATGTCTCTCGACCCATAGCAAAACCATCTTTGAGGTCATATCTTCCCTCCGGATTATCAATACCTTCAGCTAAAGGAAGTACATATCTGAATGTTGCAGTAAAGAAGTTGCTTTCACCGGAAGTTATCAATACATCATCCTCGCTTGATCCGTGTGAACTGTCAAGATACAAACTTTGTTTAGGTATAGTAGTCATATAACCAAAAGTAGTAAAGAAAAGTCTGTCGGTATAAGGTATTTTAAAATTATCAAAAGCAATAAGACCACCACCGAAACTTTCTGTATCGGGCTTACCGTTAGTGATGATATCCTCTTCTGCACCGAGAGTCAGGCTAGCTACGAAAGTAGTATCCGGTTGAAGTAACCCTTGTGCGATCACAGCTACACCACCTGCAAATCCTGTTGAATCGGATGAAAAAGCATAAGGCAAAAATGTCCATACAGCTTCTCTCTCAAAGTCTAGATTTAATGATGTATTGTTATCATCGATACCTTCAGCCATAAGAAGGCTACTTAATAATAGGGTCAGAGTAGATAGTTTATTTAGTTTCATACTAGAAGTATAACTATACTTTTATTAAAGGAGTCCTTATTACCGCAGGGGAGTTTTTGGGTTTTTCAGGGGTGACTATATATCTGAACAGTTTTTAGGCTATAATATTCCTATATTATTTAAGGAATAAGCAAATGGAAATTAAGAAGTGTACTACATTGGATGAAGCAAGAACAGAGATAGATAAAGTGGACGAAGAGATAGTAAAACTGATCGCTAAACGTAATAATTATATTAAACGTATCGCACATTTTAAAACATCTGTGGATGAAGTGAAAGCGGAAGATAGAATTTCTGATGTCATTTCGCGGGTACGTGAACAAGCGATCGCACTTGACCTCTCTCCAAATCTCATTAATGACCTTTATGTGAGAATGATAGATGCAATGGTAGAGAGTGAAATAGCAGAATTCAATAACGCAAAAAGTTTTTGATCATTACTGACCCCTCCTTTTAACTCACTGTGTACTCCTTTACACAGTGACTATGTTAGAATACTTCCATAATACTACGAAGGCTTTAAATGAAAATACTATTACTTGAAGATGATGTAATACTTCAGGAGATCATAGAAGAGTTTCTTGTTGAAACAGGGTATACGGTTGAAAGTTTCTTTGATGGTGAAAAAGCTTTAGATGCCATAGGCAATGGACATTATGATATGCTGCTTCTTGATGTCAATGTACCAAGCATTGACGGGTTTGAAATACTCGCTTACCTGCGTGACATAGGAAATACAACACCGGCAATTTACATTACTTCTCTTTCCGGTATTGATGATCTTAAAAAAGGATTTGACTTAGGTGCAGATGATTACCTTAAAAAGCCCTTTGATCTTGAAGAGCTGAATGCACGCATAGAGCATATTGTCAAAGTGCACTGTTTGCAGGAAGAGATAGAGTTTGATGGGATGAAGTTCATTCCAAAAGCACATCAGATCATCTTTGGAGACAAAGTGATAGATATGAGACAGAAAGAAGCTCAGGTTTTAGAATATTTTGTTCGTAATGCCGGAAAGATCATCTCTTGTGATGAGATCATAGAAAATGTCTGGGAGGATGATCATATTCCTACCCATGCCACAATACGTACCTATATTAAGAATTTAAGAAAAATGTTCTCTAAAGATTATTTTGACAATATAAAAGGAGAAGGTTATCGTTTTAACATCTTATGAGCGTAAATCACTGATACGATTTTTAACGCTTTATCTCTCTTCTGTATTTGTACTGCTAGCCATTATCGGTTATCTTTTCTTTGAAAATAATCGTGCTTCAATGAAAAGTGCTATGAAGTTTGAAATGATGTACAAAGCCCGTATGTTATCGTCCAAGATCATCATGAAAGCGATGAAACATAATGAAACCAGTCACAAAGCTGAAGTAGATGAATTTTTAGGAGAATTGAAACATTGTCGTTTTGAAGTGGGTTATTATGATAAAAATAAGAAGCCTATTTATAGTGAAATAGGAGATGTCAGTAGATTTGATTCAGATTTTTATGTGAAAGATATGAAATGTTACACAGTAACAGAAGACGAAAGTGAACATTTGGGGGTAAGATATATCGTACTGAAAGAGAATGATCTGGCAGATGAAATACAGGCACTGCGTATTAAGATCATAGGGTATCTGGTGCTCTCGTTCATCTTGATGGGAATTGTCGGTTACTTTTTGGGTAGATTATTTTTAAAACCTGTACGGGAGCAGATAGAGTCTTTAGACAGATTCATTTCCGATACTACACATGAACTCAATACACCTATTTCTGCGATCTTAATGACCATACAATCTCTGAAAGGTGTGGAACCAAAGAAGATGAAACGTTTGGAAGCCTCTGCCAAACGTCTTTCTGTAATGTATAGTTCTTTGACCTACAGACTGGAAGGAAAAGTGGAACCTTCTGAAGTGTTATGTTTTCCTGATATTGTAAAAGAGAGGGTAGGGTATGTCAAAGAGTTGATAGACTCAAAACGTTTACATGTGGAACTTGATCTCGAAGCAACAGAAGTATTTATGTCAAGGAGTTCCGCACATAGACTCATAGATAATTTACTCTCAAATGCCATTAAATACTCTGATGTCGGAGACAGTATTTTTATTACATGTAAAAACTCTGTTTTGGAAGTAAGAGATACAGGTATAGGTATTGATGAAAAGGTTCAGGAAGATATTTTTAAACGTTACAACCGTGCAAACAGTGAACGTGGCGGTTTTGGTTTAGGATTGAACATTGTATTATCCATCTGTAAACAATACAAAATAAAGATCGCTCTCGATTCCAAAAAGGGAGAGGGGAGTACATTTATACTTACCTTCCCCAAAAGAAAAGTCTCTTAAAAGCAAGAGAAAAAATAGTTATTCTACAGCATCCATTAAAATAGCAATAATATCTGTCATGGTGAGAATACCTTTAAGTTCATTGTTATCAAGTACCAATAGACGTTTAATACTGCTTTTGACCATCATTTTTGCAGCGTATTTTACATTGAGTTTAGAAGAGACCGAGATCGCAGGGGTTGCAGCGATGTCATATACATGCAAAAGGTCAATATCTCCATCTTCGGCCACAATACTTTGTAAAATGTTTTTAAAGGTCAGCAGTCCATAGGCACTGTCAGGTTTTGTTTTAGTTACGATAACAGAACGGACCTTATGTATTTTCATCAGGTTTAAAGCCTCTCTGACTGTCGCCATAGGCGAAACGGTGACTAACTGCTCTTTGGGTGTCATTACATTTTCTACTAACATACTTCTCTCCTATAGGGTAATTTTAATATTGTCTTCAAACTTATGAAGCTCATCGGTATCCAGTCCGGCTACATGACTTAGAGGAAAAGTGAAAGTGATTCCACTATTTTCAGGATCATCCAGATCAAATGTTTTTCGCAATGTCTTCATGACTTGTACAGAAAGTCTTCGCGGTAAAATAAAAAGCAGTACCGATACATTCTCTTCAAGGGTTAATCCAAAAAAGACCTTTTTTTCTTTAAGACCGATATTTCTACCATGTATAATGGTGACAGAACCTGCACCAGCCTCCTTGGCTACTTTGATAGCCTCTTCTTCATCTTTGTCTTGAATGACTGCGATCAATGCGGTAAATTTCATTTTACTGATTCCTTTTTAGATTTATAATAGTGTGCATGTATGCCATAACCCATAACAGTAAGCATAGGGAATAAGGATGCAAAGGCAATGAGTCCAAAACCATCTATGAGCGGGTTTCGTCCGGGTATATTTTCTGCCAAACCAAGTCCCAATGCAGCTACAAGCGGTACAGTAACGGTGGATGTCGTTACTCCTCCACTGTCATAAGCGATAGGTATGATGTACTTAGGTGCGAAATAGGTAAATAGTATAACCAGCATATATCCTGCAACGATATAATAATGTATAGGATCACCAGCTACAATACGGTAAGACCCCAGTCCTATACCTATTGCTACACCTAATGCTACTACAATTCTAAGTACATTTTGTTTAATGTTTCCTTCACTTATCTCTTCAGCTTTAATAGCAATGGCAAGAAGTGCCGGTTCTGCCATCGTGGTAGAGAATCCTATCATGAAGGCAAAAAGATAGATGAGCAGATTGTTTCCCCTATCTGTAAGCTGGAAGGCTATTGTTTCACCAATAGGGAAAAGTCCCATTTCAAGACCGATAATGAATGCATAGAGCCCCAAGACCACCATAATCATACCCGTAATGATCTTATGCAGATGTGCCACCGATTTTTTAATGATCACGTATTGAAAGAAGAAGATCACTGCAATAATGGGTGTGACATCTTTGATGGTACCGATGAGATCATAAAAGAGGTTACTCCAGGCAAAAGTGTCGATATGATGGGCATGATCCGAGACAGCCTGTATCGTGGTCTGTACTGTGGCTGGTGCATCTGGAAAAGAGTAAGCAATAATGCCGTAGATTTGCACAAATATCATAGGGGTAAGTGAAGCAAAAGCAATGAGTCCAAACCCGTCAATGACAGGATTACGTCCTTTGATACTTGAAGCAAGACCAATGCCAAGTGCTGCTACAAGTGGTACTGTTACGGTAGAAGTTGTTACTCCACCAGAGTCATAGGCAAGACCTATAATTTCAACAGGTGCAAAAAATGTAACGACAACCACCAGAATATAACCGCTTATGATGTAATAAGCGATAGGGTGTCCAAACAAGATACGAAGTACCCCTAATGCAATAGCAAAACCTACAGAAAGTGCCACTGTCATACGCAGCCAAAAAGCATCAATAAGACCATTCGAGATGAGGGCTGCTTTATCGGCTATGGCGATAAGTGCAGGTTCAGCAACAGTGGTAGAAAAGCCTATGGTAAAGGCAAAGAGTAAAAGCCAAAAGACAGACCCTTTTTTAGCAAAGTCTACAGCAAGACTTTCACCTATGGGAAAGATACCCAGTTCAAGTCCACGGATGAAGAGTGCCAACCCTATTGCAACAATGGTCAGACCAATGACAATTGAAGCCAGGTTTTCCGGTACAGCCTGGATGATGAGTCCCTGGAAAAGTGCCACAACAATGATAATGGGAAGCAGGTCTTTAAAAGAGTTTTTTAAATCTCCTGCGAATATCTTTAAGCTTTCTTTCATCATGGGTAAGATTATAGCTTTAGTAGCTTCAAAAGAGACATTTTCACTCTTCTATAAAAGTTCTATTTTGCCTCGATATAAAGCAAGTGTACCCTTTTGTTCCAGTTCTTTGAGTAAGCGGCTTACAACTACTCTTGAACTCCCTAATTTTATCGCCAATTCTTCATGTGTTATTTCTATTATATCTGTAGGTTGTTTTCTGAGCCAATCAAGAATTCGTGTATCTAAACGTTTAAATTTGATGTCGCCAATAAGACTTGTAAGTTCTTCAAAACGTAGTTGATAGAGTGAAAAAAGATAACTTTGATAGACATCACTTAACTTTGCCAGTGTTTTAACACTTTCACCATCTATGAGGTAGCCTTCTATGTCGGTCATCGTTTCTGCTGATGCAATAGCTTCTGTTTGTGAGAGTAGAGAAGCTGTGTTAACGATGCATTGTTCTCCTGCTTTCAGAGTGTAGAGGGTGATCTCTTCTATTTCATCAGATTGAGTGTAAAGTCTGACTTCACCTTTTGTCAGCCATAGGATGTTATCGCAAATATCACCTTGGTAAAAGAGTAGGTTATTTTTTGGTACTTGGATAGGCTTTAAGTGTGTTTGTAGAAATTCCAGTGCTTCTGGTTCGAGTTTATTAATAAAAGGGT
>JAGGRU010000006.1 GCA_021159425.1 Sulfurovum sp. | reverse complement strand
AACGACAACGTAGTATGACACTCTTTTCATCTGACATTAAAATGAAAGCAAGAGGATCATGATGAAAAATACCTAAACCTAGAAGATTTTTGAAATCATACTCATCATATTCACTATTAGTATTTGTGTAAGTAAACTCCATATCATCTATAGTGACTTTAGATCTCATGTTATAGTAAGATAATTTGAATAGATCTTCATTTTCAGATTCTATCCACTCTGTGTCTTTCAACTCATGTGTCTGTTTGCAAAGCCCATTTTGTGCATGGAGGGTTGTTAATAGTAGTAAGGTAAATAGTAAAGTTTTCATTGCGCGTATTGTATAATATTAATGATAAGTTTGTCTTTAAGTGACTTTTCTCCTCATTCTATTTAAAATCTATTCATCTCCAAAGCTTTAAAATCAATCTCTGACATCATCTTTTGGATGCCAAAGAGTGAAAGCCATACATTTTTACGTAAATTGACGTTTTCGTAAAATTCAATAATATCTTTCCTGGAATACTCACCATCTTTGATCTCAGAAAGGATATGTTCCAAATTGTCTTCTATATGTTTAATAACATGCTTCTCATTACTCCATATAGTATGCGCTTTTCTCTCTTCTACGCCTAAGGCTAATCCTTCTAAAAGATCAGCTAACATGGCTTCATTATATTTGGATCTGTATATTTTAAATATAGAGTTATCTCTCATCTGCCGGTCTTTATGATGCATCATTTTTAACAAGTAGACAAATGATTCACACTCTTTGCCAAAGTGTAAGAGTTGCTTTTTGTCTATCGTGTTGAAGTATTTGGTATCGATGAACCCTGTCCATAACTGCATTTTTTTAACTGTGTTCATCAGATGAATTTTACTATTTTTTGCTGCAAGTATATCTACAATTCTTTTTCCCATATTTATATGATGACCTCTATGAAGAAGTATTTGGGAAAGCTTAAAAAATCGTCTTTTCATTTTCAAAAACAGGTATTCCGGTTTGGTTGAGAATGGTATATAGTAAAAGAATAACAGGATAAATAAAAATGCAAACATAATAAAAAAAGTGCCGGCAAGAATATCAAAACTATAGACCATGGTATTTTGGATATCTAATGTAAACAATCCAAGTAGAAAGAAAATAGCGAGAATGCGATTAAAAAAATAAAAACCTATAAATGCATAGATAAAGATAAAGAGTGAAATTTCCCAAGCCTCATGAAGATGAGGCAAAACAAAAATATAGGTTGATGCAGCAAACACAAATGAGAAAGAGAAGATAAAGATCATCTTAAGTGGATTTACGGGAAGGTAAATCGTTATAATGCTTACGGCAGTTGCAAATGTAACAAGATCAAATCCATAAGAGAGAGATCCGGGAGGGTTAATAAAGATCCAAATAAGTGTGGAGGTCCAAAAAACTAAAAAAGTAAGGAGTGCTGCTTTAAGATTTTCTATATCGAACCAAAGAAAAAAAGGTCTCCTTGGGATATCTTCAAGTGCAAAGTGTGTAGGCTTTGGGCTGATGAGACTGTTGAGTTTTTCAGCCAGTTTACACAGTTGGGTATGCAGTTTTTGCATGCCCCCTATGGTGGCTACCAGTCTGGCATGGTCAAGATGGCTAAGCTTGTCGACCTCATTGAACTGATACAGAGGTTCTATCGGGGTGGGTATATGAATCTCTTTCTTCTCTTGCCATGCCAGGGAGACGGCTTTAAAAAGTCCAAGGATTTCTTCCTCGATCTCTTGATAGTTTGTCACATAATGAGAAGGATCATTTGTATGATCTGTTTTATCATGATACGCAAAAAGTGTAATGATCTCATTTATTTTTTTATAGTTATGGACAATACTGTTCCACTGTGTTGTAGTAAAACCCATTTCTCCTGTAGCATCACTTATACCCAGGTTTGAGCTGCTTAAAAGTGCTTCCTGAGAGAGCATCTTCTGATACAGCTCTTTACGCTTTTCTCTCTCTCCATCCCGCTGAAGATAAAGATCAGTTTCTATGGAAGTCATGGAGAGGGCATTTTCCATGCTGTTCTCTTCTACTCTCTCAGGCCAGAGGAAGACCGAGACAAGTGTATAGATAAGAATACCTAAAAGAATCATAGTCACTCGACCTATACCATAGGTAAATACATCATCGATCTCACCATTATCGAACATGAGCAGCAGTGTCAAAGCACTCAGCATAAAAATTCTTGTACCGCCTTTATAGGCAGAACTCAAATAGGCAAAGAACATGATAGCAATAGAAACAGAGGCAAGATAGGCAAATCTGTCTTGAGGGAAAAGTCCTATCAGGGTCAATCCGACCGTGGCTCCTATGAGTGTATCCATCACACGAAAGAACGCTTTGTTTGATGAAGACCCGCCAGGCTGTATACCACTTACAATGATCAATATAGTGATAGCTGCAGTACGTGCTTCAGTCCATCCCATAGCAAAGCAGATAAGGTGCACAAGCACGATACTCAATGCTGCTTTAATGGCAAACTTCATTTTATCGGAAAGTCCAAAAGAGAACCATACGGCAAGCTCTTGCAAAAAGTCACTTTTTACTTCTTTGGTACTACTTTCCAACTATTTGTCTTTTTGTCTTTACTTTTTGTTCTTAAGAATCATCACTGAAGCAGTCAATCCAAATCGAAGCTTAATCTCTTCAGGTAACTTGTCAAGTTTAATTCTAACAGGGATCCTCTGTGCTAGACGGATCCATTGAAATACCGGTTTAACACTTGGAAGCAGGTTATTCCCGGGGTTCCCGTCAGAATGGGCGATTCCCCAGGCGATAGACTCTACTTTTCCGCTAAGAGGAGTATTGGGATACGCCAAAAGTGTTACTATTGCGGTATCTCCTATTTTTACTTCAGGAATGGCATCTTCACGGAAGAAACCAAAGACCCAGTACGCATTTTCATCTACCAATGCCAAGATAGGCTGATTTGCCACAGCCTGAGAACCTGTCTGAAAGTTTATATTGGAGACATATCCATCTACCTCTGCAAATACTTTAGTGTATGAAAGATTGAGTTTTGCCGTATTGACAGCTTCTTCAGAATTATCTATATCTGCAAGGGATTTATAGTAGTTCGTTTCATTTCTAACCATGTCTCTCTGGGAGACCGCACCTTTGTCTTTGGCGTAGATATTCTTCACACGGTCAAACTCTATTTTGGTACCTTTGGCTGCTTCACGTGTACGCTGAAGTTTTGCATTTGCCTGATTTAGCTTCACTTGATACTGTGAGGGATCGATCTCAAAAAGAAGGTCACCTTCTTTTACTTGTTGATTGTCAACGACATTGATCTTGATCACCATACCATTGACACGCGGTGTTACCTGGATCACCTGCGTACGTACCTGCCCGTCACGTGTCCATGGATTGTCTATGTATGCTCTGTATTTATTGTAAGCAAAGAACCCGGCAGCTCCAAGAATTGCAAGTGTAAGCAAAATTTTTATTATTTTCTTCATTATTAACCTTTAAAATTTGATCCAAAATGTGTCTATCAGTACCATATATAACGCCATAATTGCAATAAATACGTAAGAGGGTGCAGCTAAATAGCGTGAAAGCTTCAGTTTGTTTAGAAGCATAACAGTAAGTAGTGCTGCCAAAAAAGAGAGTACTGCTACCGACAAAATAGGTGAGTAGTAGACATCACCCATTGAGAGTTCATGCGGGTAAGGATTTGTCATTATTCCATTCCTTCAGGAAGTTTTGTCATATCAGGGTCAAGATATCTGTCCCAATCAATGCGCTTTTTCATTTTGGCTGCAGTTTGGGCAGAAAGATAAGATTTCCCTTTGCTTATCTGCCATCCGCCGCCTAGTGCTTTATAGAGTAAAATGACTTGGATAGATAGGTTTCCTTGGATCACAGCATATCTATCCTGAGTTGCTGTCAGTTTTTCTACAGTATCAAGTAAACGTTGATAATTGACCAAGCCGTCATTGTATTGGACCACAGAGATATTGAAGGCACGAACTGTGGCATCCACTGCTTTTCGGTTCTCTTCCTGCTGTTGTTTTGTTAAGATATAACCATGGAGTGCATCAGAAACTTCAGACACCGCAGAGAGTACAGCTTTGTTGTAGTTGACCAAACTCTCTTCAAATATGGCATCTTGTAAACGGATATTGTTTTTGATACGTCCGTAGCTAAATATATTCCATGAAAATGACGGACCTACCGTGACACCCAGTGCATTGGAGCCTGATACCCAGGAACCACTTGCATTGTTGCTGTTAAATCCTATATTTCCAAAGAGTGAGAAGCTAGGGTAAAGTTCTGCTATAGATGCTCCTATAAGTGCATTGTTCGAGCGGACACGATACTCTGCCACTTTGATATCCGGTCTTCTTGTAATGAGATCGGCATCAATTTTATTATAAGGGTTCAAACGTGCCTGAGGGATCATGGCAATATTGAGAAGATCAGAGCTGCTCTCTTTGATCTGCATGACACCTTCTTTTCCCGAATCAATATATTTAGCCGTATTGTCTCTATGTTTTTGTGTGCCTACAGCAAGTATTTTATTGACTGACCTGTCATCTGTACCCAATAAAAGTGCCATGGCATTACGTGCTTGTATTTTTGCGAGTTCCATGCCAGGGATAGCCGAACGGGTGTTGTAGAGTTGTGTACGGGCCTGCTGCATATCTAGCTCAGAAACATTCCCTGAGTTGAACTGTACTTCAGTCATTTTGGTTACACGTTCCTGTATGAGAACGTTTCGTTTCGCATAGGCAAGACGCTCTTCAGAAGTTCTGTAATTAATATAGTTCCGTGCCACTTCAGAAATCACAGATACCATAATGTCATTATAGGAAGCAATGGTTGCATAGAGGTTTGCTTCTGAAGATTCTATACCTCTGGCATATTTACCCCAGACATCAAGCTCCCAGCCAATATCAAAATTCAGACCGGCTGTAGCAACATCTGCTGCTTTGGTGTGAGAAGAGGTTGCAGAACCTGAAATAGACTGTGCCTGAGGGAAAGCAAGTCCTTCACTTATGCCAAGCACTGCACGTGCCTGTGCAATACGGAGACCGGCACTTTTTATATCAAGGTTCTGTGCATAGGCTTTTTGAACCAGAGTATTGAGAGTAGGGTCATTGAAAGTTTTCCACCATTGTGCAACAGCTTTGTCATTTCTTTTGCCGTCCTGTTTCCATTTCTCAGGGATCGGCGGATTTCCCATACCCATAAAGTCCGGACCCAACTTTGCACATCCGCTCAGCATCAATACAGTTATAATAGAAAGCCCTAACTTTGGTAGTTTATTTATCATATTTACTCTTTTCATTTTAAAATCTATTTCTTTCCAATACTTTAAAATCTAACTCTTCCATCATCTTTTGACAGCTAAAAAGTGAAAGCCATACATTTCTCCGAAGAGAGATATTTTCATAAAATTCAATGATCTCTTTCTCACTATATTCATCAGCTTTTACCGTTGAAATAAAATCTTTCAAACGTTCTTCTGTCTTGGCGATGATCTGCTTCTCATCTCTCCAAAACAGATCAAGCTCTTTGGCATCTTTACCGGCAGCATACTCACCCAAAAGATTTACCATAGAAGCCCCGTCAATTTGTTTTTTAAAAGCTTTCAGCAAAGGATTATCAAGCATTTGTATATCTCTATGATGCATCATCTGTAACAGGTATACAAAGGTTTCACACTCTTTGCTAAAATCCAGGAGCAGCTTTTTATCAAGCGTGTCAAAATACTTATCATCGATCTGATTTACCCAAAGCTGCATCTTTTTGACTGTACCCATAAGATGTATTTTACTATATTTTGCTGCCATTGCTCCCATAAATGATTCATTTTTATGTTCCAGGTTTCTGTTTCTTTGAAGAAGTATTTGAGCAAGTTTGAAAAATCGTTTTTTCATGAGTAGAAAAAGATGCTCCGGTTTTGTAGAAAACGGAATGTAATAAAAGAGCATTAAAAGAAAAAGAAAAGCATAAAAGATAAAGAGTGTAATGAGAAAAATATCAAAATTATAATTCATGGTATTGTTAATACCCAGAGTAGCAGTTCCCAGTAAGAAGAAGACAGATATTTTTGGATTGATCAAATAAAAACCGATAAAAGAGTAAAAGAAGATAAAGAGTCCCAGTTCCCAGCTATAATGTAAATGGGGCAAAACAAAGACATACATGGCTGTTGCAAAGACGAAGGAGATAGAGAAGATAATGATCAACAGTGATGGTTTCAGTGGAGAGAAAGTCGTAAGAACACTTAATGCCGTTGCTAAAATCACGATCATAAATCCTCCGGGAGGATTTACAAATATCCAAAGCAGTGTTGCTGTCCAAAAAATGATAAATGAGATCAAAGAACCTTTAAGATGCTCCATATCAAACCAAATAAAAGCAGGAGGTTTTGGAATATCTTCAAGGTTAAAAAAGGTTGGCATTGCAGAGATAAGGCTATTGAGTTTTTCTGCCAGTTTCCGTAATTGTGTATGCAGTTTCACCATATCACTTATGGTTGTACTAATATCTGCACGTTCCAATTGAGAAAGTTTTTTTATCTCTGAAAGATCATATTCATAATGTAATGCTTCAGGTATGTTAATCTCTTTTTTCTCTTTCCATGCCAAAGGCAGTGCTTCCAACAGTCCCACTATATCTTTATCTATTTTGTTATAGTTTGTAATATATCGGGGAAATTCATCTACAAAGGAGGCTTTATCATGAAGGGAAAGCAGGGTAAGAAGTTGATCGATCTGTTTATAGCTATTGACTATGTCATACCATTGTGTTTTAGAAAAATTCATCTCCATAGACGAAGAGTCTGATGCGATGATAGATGTTCCCAGCAGTTGCTCTTGAACGATCATTTTTTGATACAGTGCTTTACGCTCTTCCTTTGTTCCATCTCTTTGAATATAGAGTTCAGATTGTAGAGTCGAGAGTGTTGAGGCATTCTCAACACTGGTATCTTTGAGATTGACAGGCCAGAGAAAGATACCTATAAAGGTATAGATAATGATCCCAAGGATCGTCATAAATGTTTTATCTATACCATAAGTAAACACATTATCGACTTCACCGTTTTGGAACATCATTAACAGAGTCACCGCAGATAATAAAAATACGGTCATATCCCCTTTATAGGCACGAGCAAAATAGAGTAGTACCGTGACGATCACTGAAGCAAAGAGTAGATAGAGTTCCCGATCTTGAGGAAAAAGCCCAATGAGTGTCATACCGATAGCTGCTCCGATCACTGTTCCAATGACACGCAGTGCCCCTTTCATAACAGAATCACCTATAGAACCCGTCGCTGCGATCAGCATAACTGTAGTTGCGGCAGTTCCCGGCTGCTCCCATCCTTGAGAGAGAGGAATAAGATAGGCAAGAGCCATACTGAGTGATGCTTTGATCGCAAATTTTAGTTTATCCGAAAGAGAGAATGAGAGCAAACGCTCAATGATCTGACTTAGGGTGTGTTTATCCTCTTTCGTCGCACTTTGCAACTATTTTCCTTGCTTTTCATCTTGTAGGGCTGTAAGACGTAAAGTGATCAAACTGGAAACAATGATCGTCATATAGAAAACACCGATGATCGCTTCCATATAGACAAAGAACTCTGCAATATGGTTGGTTGGAAGGACATCTCCATACCCCAGTGTCGTCAATGTGACAAAGCTGTAGTATGCTACACGGGAAAACCCTTGCTGCCAATTTGCTGCTTCAATACCAGAAAAAGCAGAAGGATCCATAGCTAGAAGCAATAGATATAGCATAGTCCAAATTAGACCTAAAAGAAGATAAAGGGTCAATGACCCGATGATCTTATTGCCATCAATATCTCCAACAAAAAGTACTTGCTTGGATGCAGTGATAAAAGAACCTATGAAAAAAACAAGTAATGTAGTGAGTATAAAATATACATAAAATTGATGGGGGAAAAATTTACCCAATCCTGTAAACAAGACAAAAACAGTGATCAACGCATAGACTGACCACTTCCATGTTCTGTCTGTTTTTAAACTTTTTAGACTTACCGAAAGCATCATCAGGGTTACAACTGAAAAAATATCCTCACCTATGCTACCTGGAAATTCCACTACGACCGCTGCAGAAAAGAGAAAGATGATCAAAGAGAAGAAAAGATAGACAAAATTATTTTTATTGCTGAGTTGTTTCATATATTTTCCATTATTATAATAATTAAGCTTCTTCAGTCTTAGATTTTTCTTCCACTTCTGCGATCCAGAATTTAAAGAGTGTATATGCCAAGGCAAAAATAACCGCTCCTACGAAAAGTCCTATCATCCCCATCAACATCATACCGCCGATCGCACCGATCAAAATAACCAACATGGGAACATCTACACCTCTACCCATAAGCATAGGTTTCAGTACACCATCACTCATAGATACAAGAATCATATAA
>JAGGRU010000158.1 GCA_021159425.1 Sulfurovum sp. | reverse complement strand
ATGAAATGGGTATGTTCGACATAATGGGTCGTACGATCGACATCATGCAAAATGCTGTATTGGAATGTAAAATGGCAGGATACTCACCTGATATTGTCATTGGTATTCCCAATGATGCCTGTGGTTTTTATGAGTTTAACAAGGCGTATGAGATGATAGAACTGGGTAGGGTGATCGCCAGAGAACACTTAATGAAGCACTAAAATGAAAAAATGTATTTTCAGATTTAAGGACAAAGGTTTTAGTTTTAACTGCAGCGATCATTTTGCCATAATTAACTAAATATAGTGTTATATAAATATAATTAGTTATATTTATTTGACTTTAAAATAAACATTTGCTATAATAGATAAAATTGAAGAAAGAGTTTGGATGGATTGGAACAGTAGAGCAAAGAGACTTATCAAGTCAGAGTTAGCCAAAAGAGAAATTGACTATATCAAGTTGGCGGAACTCATGAAAGTTATTGGTGTTGATGAAAAACAAGTTAATATTGCCAATAAGATAAATCGTGGTGCTTTTAGTCTTGGTTTTGCCCTGCAAATTTTTAAGGCGATTGGTGTTGAAAACATAAACCTGAAGGATATAGTATGAGTAACGAAATAGAGGCTCTTAACCGTTTTTTACATCTTGCAACAAGACATTGCGAGAGGATTATCAGATCAGAGAAAAAAATAAACACTCCGTTTCAATTTGATGAAGATGTATTTACAGATCATGCCGATATCATCACCAGTAGATTTCAGCAGCTACAAAGTATATTGGGTGAAAAACTCCTGCCTTCCCTACTGGATCAACTGGGAGAGCAAGGGTCAGGATATCCATTTATTGATATGTTCAATAGAGCTATAAAACTAGACATTGTTAATATTGAGTTTCCTGAATGGAAAAGTTTAAGGAATGAACGAAATAGAATTTCACATGGCGAATATGATGATCTTGAGTTTAGTGAGCAAAAAACAATAGTTGTCAGCTTCATAGAAGAAGATGTAGCAACGCTAAAAAAGCTTTATATTCACATAGTGGAATATGCTTTGAATTCTCCAACTATAAAAAAAGTTATTTCAGAGGAAAATAAACATTACATAGCTTCTGTAATATACCCAGATGAAGAAAATGGGGGAATTCAAAATGCGATTAAGCCATAAAGATATTTCTATAATTACTGAAATATTTCAAGAATATTTCAAGAGTGGAAAACTATACCTTTTTGGATCAAGGGCTGATGATTCCAAAAAAGGTGGTGATATTGATCTCTATGTAGAGTATGACAAGCCAACTTCATTTTCTTCTTTTTATCCTCAAATAAAACATTTTAGAGAGCAGGTATTCAAAAAACTAGATTTTTATAAAGTCGATGTAGTGTTCTCTTACCCCAAGAGAGCAGAGAGAAGCATAGACAAAGAAGGTCGAAATGGCATTCTGCTATGCTCTGTTTGACAAATACTTACTAAATGTATTTTTCAATAGGAGAATTATAAGATATGACGATGTAAGGTTGTGTCGTTTTTTAGAAGTTTTTTATCATTTACATGTGCAACATGAGAATGATAAAGAGACATAGTGTTTTTAAATTTTTAAATATCTCTCCAAAATAATTTTGGCAGCCACTGAGTCAATTCGTCCGTCTTTTTTGTGTTTGAAGTCACCTTTGGTCATCTCTTTGGCTTCAAAACTTGAACCCTGTTCATCCTGATAGGCTACAGGAATTTGAAGCTCTAAAAGAGAGACAAAATGTGTAATGCGTCTCTCCATCTCTTCTTCAGATGAACCGCCTTTTGGAAGCCCTACAATGAGTTTTTCTATTTCCCATTCTTTTAGAAAGGTATTGATGTCACGTGCTGCCTGATTACGGTTTTTCCGTAGTATCGCATCTTGAGGAAGTACAATACTTTCGTCCAGGCAGATTGCTACACCAATTCGTTTGAGCCCTACATCTATGCTTGCAAATTTCATAGTGCTTCTTTAACGTATTTCAGCAATAAATGCATCTTTTTGAATGTTCTTTCTTACTTTATTTAGTTGTGCTACTGCATCAATTTTTTCAACATAAGGCCCTATGAGAAGTTTGGAAATAGACTTTCCTCCTATAGGAAATTTAATGATCTTATATTGCAAACCATGACGTCTAATAGCGTAAAGCAGCCCACTCTTTGGTTTCCCGATAAATGAACCGACCTGTACGTAGTAATTACCTTTAGAAGATGTTTGCTCTATCTCTTTCATTTCAGTTTTTATGATAATAGCTTTTTTAATTGCTTTAACCTGTTTGTCTTGTATGACCCTTGGTATCGGGACAAGTTTAGGAGAGATCTCTTTTGTTACCCATGGAGTTGATGTTGAAGCTAGTTTTGGCACTGTTGTTTCAGGCAGGTATCTTCGGCAGACCCGAAGTCTTTTTTTGTAATAAGGTGAAGTAAACAGATTTGAATAGACCACTTCATGTTTCACTGTACTTGCATGTGTGAACCAACCATCCCCTAAATACATTCCTACATGGGTGATCTTTTTACTGTTTCGTTTGTTTGTAGCAAAGAAGATGAGGTCACCATATTGTAGATCTTTAGCCGCAATACGTTTTCCGACCTTTGCCTGATCTCTTGCAACTCTGGGTATCTCTATGCCCATACTTCCATACATGTAGTAGGTAAATCCGGAGCAGTCAAAGTTATTTGGTCCCTCTTCAGCCCAAACATAAGGGCTCCCTTGTAGTTTTTTTACCATTTTATCCAGATTTTTTTTCTGAGGGGTATGTATCACTTTGGGTTTGATGATGTTGTAATTGGGGTTTTTGGGATGATGTGGAGGTTTTCTGCATGATGTCAGTATGAGTAGTGCAAGTATTGGCAAAATGAAATAGATAATATTGGTAAATTTTTTCAAGAACTGCTCCATTGGACTAAACATTAATTTGTATTATAGATGAATGTATTTAAAATAGCCTAAAGATCAGCTCTAACACTACGCTATGGTACTGCTTTTCTAGGAAGTTTCATTCCTGTTTGCCATGGAGTAGTGTATCTGGTACTTGTTACTTTCATTTTTTTAAGCGGTGCATCACAAGTCATATACTTTGATCTTTCATCCTTGCTTAAATAGCGTTTGCATGTTTTCATACGTTTAAGATACTTAGGTTCTTTTGAAAAGTGTGTTATAGTCACTTTTCTCTCTTTAGAACTTGCATGCGCGAACCATCCGTTTCCAAGGTAGATACCTACATGGTTGATACGTTTCGATCTTTTGTTTGTTGATCCGAAGAAAATAAGGTCACCATAGTGTAGATTCTGGAATGCAATTTTTTTACCCATTTTTGCCTGATCTCTTGCAACACGCGGTATGTCCATACCCATTTGACCGTAAATGTTATAAGTAAGTCCGGAACAGTCAAAGGCATCCGGCCCTTCTTCCGCCCATACATAGGGTTTATCTATATAAGAGTTAAGCAGTTTTTGAATATTTTTTCTTTTCGGCTTACACGTTTTTTCAGGTTTGATAATATCGTAGTTGGGATAATGGTAAGGTTTTTTTACAGCACATCCTGTAAAAAACAGAGTACTTAAAAACAGTGCTAAAAATAGAGATGAAACTGTTTTCATTTTTTGCTCCTCTGTTTAATAAAATTCTATACTTAGAGGATTAGCATCGCATCCCCATATGAGAAAAATCTATACTTATTTTCAATAGCCTCATTATATAATTGTAACGTTTTTTCTCTTCCTATGAAAGCGCTTACCAGCATAATGAGTGTACTTTTGGGTAAATGGAAATTTGTGAGTAAATGCGTGACTCTTTTAGGCAGATTATGAGGATTTAAAAACAGATCACACTCCCCTTGTGTTTTTCCTGTCCGTATATAATATTCTACCGTTCTGGTTACCGTTGTGCCTATGGCCAATATGGGTTGACTGCTATCCAATACTTGGGCTGCTTCCTGTGGAATATGAAAATACTCTGAATGCATAGGATGTTCAAGTATTTTTTCTACTTCTACGGGTTTAAAGGTACCGGCTCCAACGTGCAGGGTTACTTTATGTGTGCTATACCTCTGTTCCATTTGTGCAAAAAGTTCAGGAGTAAAGTGAAGTGAAGCTGTAGGTGCAGCAACAGCACCTGCATTTTTAGCAAAGAGGGTTTGATAGTCTGTCTCATCATCTTCATTGTCTTCTCTTTGCATATAAGGGGGCAAAGGAATATGACCGATCTCATCGAGTATGAGTACCAACTCTTCAAAACGTATCTCTTTACTCTTATGTGTAAAAGTAACTTCTCTGGATCCATCTTCATTGAGTTGACTCACAGTGGCAATGAGATCATTGTCAAAAAACAGTTCAGTACCCACTTTTACTTTACCACGTATAAGTACAAGATAATGCTGTGCATCAAGAGGTTTGTTAAAAAGCAGTTCAACCTTGCCGCCACTCTCTTTCTTCCCGAAAATACGTGCTTTTATGACACGTGTATCATTGAGAAAAATATCACACTCTTTAGGGATAAAATCTAATAAATGTTTAAAGGTAGTATGGGTAACTCTGTCCGTTTTCCTGTCATAAACAAGAAGTTTTGCATGGTCTCTTGGGTGAATGGGAATGGTTGCTATGAACCCCTCAGGGAGTTCATAATCATAGTTCTTTGTAAGCAATTCCGATGACATGAATTATGCTTCTTCTTCACTTTCATCATCTTCTTTCGGAGCAGGGTTCACGGCACGAACAATGAAGATAGAAACACCATAAAGGATGATCAATGGTGCAGCCATGAGTAGTTGTGTCAAGATGTCCGGCGGTGTCAACAGTGCTGCTGCAACAAATATGATGACAATGGCATATTTGAAGAAGTCGATCAATGTACGATCCGTTACAAGCCCAAGCAGGGCGAGGAAATAGGCAAATACAGGAAGTTCAAATGCCACTCCGAAACCAAACATGATCTTGGTAAAGAAGCCAACATAGTCTTCAATATTTATCAGTGGCGTATAGAGGAATGCCCCAAAGGTGATGAGAAATTGAAATCCAAAAGGTGTTACGACATAGTAAGCGAACATGACCCCAATAAAGAACATGACCGAGCCCCCAACCACGAATGGTATGGCCATCTTTTTCTCGTTACTGTAGAGTCCAGGAGCAACAAATAACCAAAGCTGATAAAGTATGAAGGGCATTGCGCCAAGCAGACCGGCAAAGAAAGATACTTTAAGCGCAACAAAGAATGCACCTCCAACCTGGTGTGTTGTGATCTTCCCTTCAAAATCACTATGTTTTTTGATGTTTGAGATATTCGCATCATCCAGTTTTTTAAGCGAAACGGCAAGCTCTTTAGCAGCTGTTGCAGCTTCTTCAAGAATGAGAGAGAGTTTAGTATCAGCTATTTTTGCTGCTTCTGTCAAGCGTTTTTCTAATTTAGAAGCTGAGTCTGAAGAGGAGGCTTTTTTTACAGTAGTAACATTATTCTCATTAGTTTTCATGCTCCATGTTGCTTTGTCCTGAGTTTCTATAATGCGTCCAACTTCTGTGAGAGCGTCATTCAGTGGTTGTGTGATCCATGTCAAAATGCCATTATGAAAAATAAAAGCAATCACAAAAGCGATAAAAATAGAGAGAACAGAAAGTCCTAATCTTTTTCGTAATTCAGCAAGGTGGGGTCGTAGATCATCAAACATTATGCATCACCTTTTGTTTTATCTGTAAGATCTTCTGCTTCTGTTTTTGCTTTTTGCTTCTTTTTAGGTTTTTTCTTAAAAGTCACTGCATCACTTTTCGGTTCTACCTGTGTGCTTGGTTTGTCTTCAGTGTAGGTACTTTCTTTTTTAGCAGTATTATTTTTTTTATCATTATCATCATGATCCATAATATCATCAAAATCTATATTCTTGAAACTTTTAAGTTCAGAAGTCGCAGAGTCAAGTTGTTTTTTGTAATTAAGTGCCTCTTCTTTGAGATCACCTATCTTCAGCTCTTCGTCAAGCGAAGATTTTGCAGTATCTACCGTTTTTTTAACACTTTTGATGAATTTTGCGATCTGTATCATAGCTTCAGGAAGTTTATCCGGACCTAGAAAGAGTATTGCGATAACAGAAATGAGGAGTATTTCGGTAAAGCCGATTCCAAACATAGTATGCCTTATAATTTAATTGATGTATTTTAGCAAATTAATCTAAAATGTAGAGTGCCAACTCATCACTTAAAAAGAAATTGTCGTTGTGGCAGTGGGTATTATCACATCTCAGTTGATTCTCTTCACAGAGTAATTGGGCTTTTTTTATCATTTTGTCTGATAAAACAGATTTTTCAATTCCGATACAGGAACGTAAGCCTAAAAATAACTTTTCTGTTAAAAGTTCCTCTTTACTTAAATGTTCTTCTTTAATATTAAGCGGATCGTTGATATAGGAGTCAATATTGGTTTGCGGGTAGTATCTTGTATCTTTTAAAAATCCGACTGCACCGGCACCGGCACCTATATAATTTTCCAACTCCCAATACCCTTTGTTATGTCTGCTTTGGTAGCTTCCGAAGTTGGAAATTTCGTAGTGTTTGAAACCCCGTTTTTGTATTTCGTCTGCTACAAAAAAAGCCAGGTTTTCATTTTCCTGTCGTACTTCCGGTGTGGTAGAAAATTTAGTACCGTCTTCTATGGTCAGTTCATAGGCGGAAATGTGGTCTATGGGGAGTTCGAATGCCTGTTCAATGTCACTTGAAAGCAGTTCTTGTGTGTCCCCTTTGTAGTTGTATATGAGGTCAAGTGAAAGATGTTCAAAACCAAGGTTTTTTGCTGTATTTATAGCCTCTTTAGCTTGTGTCGGAGTGTGTGCCCTGTTGAGTTCTTTTAACTTGTTTTCATTGAAACTCTGTACACCGAAAGAGACACGGTTGACGCCGAGATCTTTCATGCCACTTAGCCAGTCCGGGGTAGCAGAGTTCGGGTTTGCTTCAGTGGTTATTTCTGCATTTTTCTGTAAATAAGGTTCTAAAAGTTCAAAAATAGGAGCATAAAATTCAGGTGCTACAGTGGAAGGTGTGCCTCCGCCAATGAAAAGTGTTTGTATACTGTTTTTTTTTGCTTCAAAACGTTGAAGTTCAAAGGAGAGTTGCTTATGAAGTGCTTGCATATAGTCAGAACGGGTATCAAACTTGTCAACATATGAGTTAAAAGAGCAATAGTGACATTTGGAATCGCAGTAAGGGATGTGTATATAGACTAACAATTTTACTCTCTTTCATACTTTCATATGGTTATAACCGCATTTTAGGTAAAATAATATCAGAATTTTAGAGAGTTATCTCTTTAAATGTAAAAATAATATAAAAATTTGGGATTATTTTTCAAATATATAAATGGGTTATTGATATGCAAAACAAAAAGAGCTATAGGCCAAATGTTGCTGCAGTCATACTCTCTTCAAAATATCCTGATAAGTGCGAGTTTTTTGTGGCACACCGAAGTGATATCAGGAATGCGTGGCAATTTCCTCAAGGAGGCATTGATGAAGGAGAAACTCCTCAAGAAGCCTTATATCGGGAATTGTTGGAAGAAATTGGTTGTAATGATGTTGAAATTTTAGGAGAATTCCCTGAATGGATCACTTATGATTTTCCTAGCACAGCTAAAGGAAAAGTGTATCCTTTTGACGGACAGACCCAAAAGTATTTTTTGGTGCGTCTCAAAGAAGAGTCGACAATTAATCTGCAAGCATTTGATGTTCCGGAATTTAAAGAGTATGAGTTTGTTGCGTATGAAGACCTGTTTAAAAAGGTGACTTATTTTAAACGAAGAGTTTACCGTAGAGTCATTGATCATTTTATAAAAGAGGGTTTAATATAGATGTTAGTTGTACATAAGTATGGAGGTACAAGTGTTGGTGATGTGGAACGTATAGAGAACGTCACCAATCGTGTAGCAAAAGCAAAAGAAGCAGGCAATGATGTAGTTGTGGTTGTTTCAGCAATGAGTGGTGAGACCAATAAACTGATAGGATATGCCGAACATTTTACAAAAGAACCTGCAAAAAAAGAGATGGATATGTTACTCAGTTCAGGTGAGAGAGTGACAGCAGCGCTGCTTGCCATCTCTCTGCAATCCAGAGGGTATGATGCTGTAGCCATGACAGGTCGCGGGGCAGGTATCGTGACAGACAATACTCATACTTATGCACGTATTATGTCCATAGACCCTACGGCAATGCAAAATGCAATTAAAGCAGGTAAGATCGTTATTGTGGCAGGTTTTCAGGGGGTCAATAAAGATGGCTCCGTGACCACACTGGGACGCGGTGGTTCAGACCTTTCGGCAGTTGCTTTGGCAGGTGCACTTAAGGCGGATCAATGTGAAATTTACTCAGATGTGGATGGTATCTATACAACAGACCCCCGCATAGAACCCAATGCAAAGAAGCTTGATGTTATCTCATATGATGAGATGCTTGAACTCTCTTCGTTGGGAGCAAAAGTCTTGCAAAGCCGTTCCGTGG
>JAGGRU010000336.1 GCA_021159425.1 Sulfurovum sp. | reverse complement strand
CTTCTCATTCTCTCAAAAACTTGGGTGTTTACTTAGTGGGGTAAAAAGGTAGATCTAGAAGAGGTCCAAATGTCTTGATACTGCTTTTTTCTTTTTCTTTTTCTTTTTCTTTTTCTTTTTATAGGGTTTTTTCTTAGTCGGCTTTTTTACTGGTACGACATGCTCGACAGGAGCGGTAGCTTCTATGACTTCCGGCTGTGTTTGGTCAATACGATTAGGTATGCTTGATATGATCGGTATGGTCATATTGAGATCGGGTACAGACATATTAGATTCATTGGACTCATTGGACTCATTGGACAAATTGGTATCCAGTACATAATTTTTCGGACAGTTGATAGCAAAATGAGTAGAATTACTGTCAAAACCTTCTGCAAGTGTTGCTTTTGAATCATTCACAAGAAAAAAAGTTTTTGGATGAAAAATGTCACTATAGGTTTTAATATGTGCGACAGTGTATGCACTTTGTACTTCAACATCTGTGACGATCCCCACTGGTACTTTTGCAAAGAAAATATCATCCAGACCGGAAGTGACAACTTTATCACCTACTTTTACATTATGCCATTTAGGAATAAACTTGATAAGCATTTCATTTTTTTTAACACCTATTGCTATACCGGGAGCTTTTTTATCACCTATGAAGACTGAAAATCTACACTTCTCATCTGATGTTAGATAGCCATAGAGTTGATTATTGTCTACCTCTGCTGTACCTGCTACTACAGTTCCCTGTATGAGACCATAGAGTTTTTTTTCAACTATTCCTTTAGGTTTTGTAAGGATGATCCTTGAAAAACTGTTGAGTTTTACATAGGAGATGGTTTCTGCAATTGAGATGTTATGCACAGGTAATCTAGATAGTTTTGGAAGTACTTTATAGATACCTGTCACTTGCTCAAGATAATGCATCTGCTCAAGAAGTCTTTTTCGTAAAATGCGATTTTCTCTGTTTGACTTTTCAATAGACTCTTTTTGGAAGATATAGCTATGGCTTTTATCTTCTATGTCTTGTGTGAAATTCTTATAGTTTTGTTTCACAGGGTTGATGATGTTCAGAAGTGTATTTGCAATACGATCATCATTCCTTGTCAACAGTACTGTTAAGACCAATAACAGGATAAAGATAACAATTAATCTAGTCTTCATAGGCCATTTGCTGAAGAATATCTATTTCATCAAGCGCCTTACCTGTACCTTTTGCAACAGCAAGAAGAGGATCTTCAGCAATATATACCGGAAGTTTTACGATATCTGAAAGATATTTATCTAAACCTCTGATGAGTGCACCGCCACCTGTAAGCACAATACCATTTTCAACAATGTCGCCTGCAAGTTCAGGAGGTGTTTGCTCAAGTACTGATTTAAGTGCTTCTGCGATCTCTTCAAGTGAGTCTTTCATTGCTTCTCTAATATGTTCAGAAGTGATTTCAATAGAGGTAAGTGTACCCTCAACCTGATCTCTACCACGTACAATAGTAGTAAGTTCCTCATCCAAAGGTATTGCTGTACCAATGTTAATTTTTATCTCTTCTGCTACACGCTCACCAATGAGAAGGTTAAAATTCTTTTTAATATAATCTATAATGGCTTGGTCCATATGATCACCGGCAACACGAATAGATTTACTCTGAACAAGTCCCCCTAGAGAAATTACACCGATTTCAGTGGTTCCCCCGCCAATATCAAGCACAAGGTTTCCATTAGGATCTTTTACCGGAATCCCGGCACCGATAGCCGCCGCCATAGGCTCTTCTATGAGATATACGTAACGTGCACCGGCATTTTCAGCAGAGTCTTTTACTGCACGTCTCTCAACTTGAGTCAAACCATAAGGGACACAAATAATAATACGTGGAGAAAAGAAACCTTTTCGTTTATGTGCTTTTTCAATGAAATAACGGATCATCATTTCTGTCACTTCAAAATCTGCGATAACACCATCTTTCATAGGACGGATTGCTCTGATATTCCCAGGTGTTTTACCTACCATGTCTTTTGCTTCTTGTCCTACAGCTAAGATACGTTGTTGTCCATGTTTGTCATACTGAATAGCAACAACAGATGGTTCGTTAATGCTGATTCCCTGACCTTTTACAAGAACAAGGGTATTTGCAGTTCCCAGATCGATCGCCAGATCGTTAGAAAACATTCCCAATAATTTTTTAAACATCTATTTATCCTTTTTACTTATTTCTATTGTTTAGGCAGTTTTTTTATCTTTGATATACAAAGGTTTTGCAGCGCTTTCAACAACTTCTTTAGTGACTATCACTTCATATCCGGCTAACTCCGGTAATTCATACATAATGTCAAGCAGTATCTCTTCCAATATGGAACGTAATCCTCTGGCACCCGTTTTTCTGTCTAAAGCTTTTTGTGCGATCAAAGAGAGTGCGTCGTCTTCAAAACTTAGTTTTACATCATCTATTTCAAAAAGTTTCTGGTATTGTTTTACTAAAGCGTTTTTAGGCTCAACTAAAATACGTACCATATCTTCTAGTGAAATTTCACCAAGTGTTGCAAGTACATGAAGACGACCTATCAACTCCGGGATCAGTCCAAACTGTACAAGATCATCAGGTTCAACAAGGTGCATAAGATTCTCTTCTTCTTTTTTTGAACGTTTTGTCTGACCAAAACCCAAAGTGTTTGAACCAAGTCTTCTTTTGATTATATCATTAAGTCCATCAAATGCACCACCGCAGATAAATAAAATATTTGATGTATCTATCTGAATAAAGTCCTGGTTCGGGTGTTTTCGACCACCTTTTGGCGGGATATTGACCACTGAACCTTCAATGAGTTTAAGCAGTGCCTGCTGTACACCTTCTCCGGAAACATCACGTGTGATAGAGCGGTTCTCACCCATTCTGGCAATTTTATCTACTTCATCAATGAAAACGATTCCCTGTTCAGCAAGTTTAGGATCACCATCTGCTGCCATAAGCAGTTTTGTAAGGATATTCTCTACATCTTCACCCACATATCCTGCTTCGGTAAGGTTTGTTGCATCTGCTATAGCAATAGGTACATTTAAAAATCTGGCAATGGTTTGTGCCAAAAGTGTTTTACCTGAACCTGTAGGACCAATAAGAAGCACATTTGATTTAGAGATTTGTGTGTCATCTTCTATATTGTCTCTGAAAATACGTTTATAGTGATTATAAACTGCAACAGAGAGAGTCTTTTTTGCATTTTCCTGACCGATGATATATTCATTCAGAAGAGCATTTATCTCTTTAGGTGTATAGAGTGTATGTGCACCCAGGTCTGCTTTGTTCTCTTCCTGCTCTTCTTCTCCAAAGAGAATTTTGTATGCAGAGACAACACAGTTTGAACAGATGTATGCACTTTCTCCGGCAATGAGTGGATTCTCTTCACTCTCAGTGGCAGAACAAAAGCTACATTCTTTTCTTGACATTTTTAATCCTCATATTTAATATTATTTTCTTGTAAAAGGTATGCCTCTTTTTGAGGTCTTAATAAATTTACATAATGATTTTACTTTTTCCGAAGTACTTGTTTCAAAAAGAGTCTGCGCTATTTCCTGTAAAGGGTTACCTTGCTCAAACAGCTCTCTGTATGCAATTTTAAGTGCATTGATATCTTCACGTTCCATTTTTCTTCTTAACCCGGCCAAATTCAAGCCTCGTAAAGATGCACGATTACCTTCAGCTAAACAGTATGGTGGAATATCTTGCGCCAAAGCAGAAGCGCCACCTATCATTGCATAGTCTCCAATGTGTACGAATTGATGCACAGGTGTAAGACCACCGATAACTACATGGTTGCCAAGTTCCACATGACCAGCCAAGGTTGCACCATTGGCTAAAATACAGTTATCACCGATTATAACATCATGTCCTAAATGAACATAACCCATAAGCAGGTTTCCATTACCTATTTTAGTCACAGAACCACCACCTTTTGTACCTGGGTTAAGCAGTGTGAATTCTCTAATGGTATTGTTGTCCCCGATAATGAGTTGTACATCTTCACCGTCATATTTTAGATCTTGAGGGATTGTTCCTACTGCAGAGTGAGAAAAAATACGATTGTTTTTACCAATAGTCGTATCTCCCTCTATTACAGCATGTGAAGCAATAGTGGTATTGTCACCAATTTTTACCTTGGGACCAATGTATGCAAATGAACCTACGGAAACGTTCGTACCTAAAACGGCACCTTCTTCGATGACTGCAGATGGATGAATTAAAGACATCGTTAAAACCTATTTGTCTACGATCATAGCTTTAAGTTCAGCTTGCGCAACCAATTTGTCATCCACATATGCTTTTGCATCAAGCTGCCATACAGGACCTTTGTTTCTGATTACATTGATCTTGTATACAAGTTTGTCCCCCGGCGTGACAGGAGCTCTGAACTTTGCTTTGTCTATACTCATAAAGTAAACGACTTTATTTTCTATCTCTTCCTGAGTAGCACCATCCATACTTTTGAATGCAAGTACACCACCGGCTTGAGCCATACCTTCAATGATCATCACACCTGGGTAAATAGGGTGATCGGGGAAATGACCCTGGAAAATAGGTTCAGAGATTGATACATTTTTGTATCCTTCTATGTACTCACCTTTTGCCAAGTCAGTCACTCTGTCTAAAAGTAAAAATGGAAATCTATGAGGTAATATTTTTTGAATTTCAACAACGTTGTAAAGCATAGAGAAACCTTTATGTGAAAATTTCATATATTTTATCTAAAAATTGGTAAAAAACTAATTATAGTTCTATCAATACTTCTTTTACATCACTATAAGTTTTACTTTGACAAAGAATTTCTATTTTGTTTGCAGGGATTTCTTCTACAACCAGTATAATGGAAATATCATAGGGTGTAACACCCAGTTTTGCACGTATTTCAAGCTCTTTTTCGAAAATGGGAGGATCATATATCAGGTCAGTCACTGTACGGTAGTTCGTACCTGCGACTTCATTGTAATAGGTTCGTGTGATAAAACGTACTTCATCACGATTCATGTGATGTACAAACCCGATACTGTACTCTATTTTCCCTCTTGTGTATTTCCCTTTGAGCGTAGAATAGGGTAAAAAATGAGCCGGGACAACTTCTTTGCGTACACGTAAAAGCCCCATAGACAAACGCCAGTTTAAAAAACGTTGTTTTATGATCTTGTGGGGAATGTTGTCTTCTTCCAGTTTCCAACGTTTTTCATACATTTCTATACGTTCTTCTATGGATTCGGGCTGTATTTGTCCTGAAATAGGAACAAAAAGTTCATCTGCAAGTTTGTCCTGCTGCTCACGTTGTATATTCAGTCCATACATACATCCACAATAGTCTTGACGATAGAGAGAATCTTCTTTGGCTAAAATATTTTGCTCTTGTGTTCCTGAAGCTTTTCTATAGTCAGGAGCTACAAAGTCAATACCATATTTTTGAGCTAAAGCATCACCGGCTGTTTGCAGTTGTTTAAGTGATTTCTTCGGAGATGTGAGCAGGGTAGAGGTAAAAGTTGCTTCACCCAATTCACTTGCTTTTTCTGCGGAAATCTCAAAACGTCTGTCAAAGCAGACAGAACAACGAGAACCTTTTTCCGGTTCATGTTCCAATCCTCTTACAGCTTCAAGCCAATTTTCTACATCATACTCACCCTCTATGAGATTAATACCAAGCATTTTACAGCTACGTTTTACATCCAGTAGTCGTAAGTAATATTCTGAATAGGGGTGTATATTGGGATCATAGAAAAAACCTGTGAGTTTTTCATTTGGATACTCTTCCTGGAGTTTTTGCAAGAAGTAGTGGCTGTCTACGGCACAACATATATGTACAAGCATTTAATTTCCTAATTGTATTGTAGGGTCGGTTTACCGACCAATTATCATGGATGGTCGGTAAACCGACCCTACGAGATCATGACAAAAGTATTTTTGCAACATTCTCAGAACTGCCATGACCAAGATACTCTCTTAACTCTTTGGCTTTGTCTGCAAATATTTTGCGGTCGGTATTGTAGTACTCTTTGAGTAAGTTGTCAACTGTGACTTCTTCCTGGAGTATCTCATTATGCAGGGTAGTGTTGTTATAGTGTGTAAGAATGATATTTGCAAGACCTACCTGCTTAATACCAAGCAGTTTTGTCCCTATAGCAAAGTCTACTTTTTTTGCAATATAGCTTAGGGTAAATGGAGTGCCAATGAGAGCGGCTTCCAGTGTTGCTGTCCCTGAACAGATGAAAGCAAATTCTGACTGTGCCAGTGCTGTGTGTGTATCTTTGCTTATTTCAAACATTGCAATATCACCGTACAGGTTTTCTATCTTCTCGTCTGAAAAACTTACAGGAATAATGAGTAAAGCTTTTTTATCTGCTAGATTTTTACGAACTTCTTTAAAAATAGGCAGGAGTCTGTTTATTTCACTTTTTCTGCTTCCCGGCATAAAAGCAATGGTATCTGTTTCAGAGCAATGGCTTACTTCTATTTCATCTAAAAGAGGATGACCTATGTATTGGGCTTTGCTTTGGTAAAAACCTACTTCATAAGGGAGTATCCCCAAGAGTTTGTCACAATACTGTTCTAACTTCTTTGCTCTTTTGGGACGTGATGCCCATATTTGCGGCAAGATGTAGTAAATGATCTCTTTGTCCGGATAAGCAGTTTTGAGCTTTTTTGCCAAAGGAAGGTTAAAACCTGAAGAATCCATCAGTAACACTTTGTCTGCATCTTTTGCAAGTTCTACTATCTCATTCGCTATTTTAAAGAACCAACGTAGTTTTTTCAAAGCATCAACAACACCCATAATAGCCATTTCTGAGATATCATAGAGTGGAGTACCTTCTTTGATGTTTTTATCGAAGATACCTATGAGTTCTACATCATGGGCATGTTTGAGTACCTCTTTAAGATGAAGGTTTGATGAGGGTTCAAGAGCTGAGACTAAGAGTTTCATAATGACAGTATCCTTTGTAGCAGTAGTTCATCCAGATTTTGTCTAGAGTCTATGATAGACATAATATACACAGTATCATCACCAATTCTATAGATAATCCTCCAAGGTGCTGCGATAATTTCTCTGTATTGTGTGATACCTTCTGCTTGTAGCTCTGGTACAACACGTCCTTTGAGTGGAAAAAAGTTAGAAGAGTGGGCTTTTTTTCTTAATTTCAGGTAGATATCTTTTGCAATAGAAGGACTCTCTTTTTTAATACGTGAAACGATATCCAAAAGATCATATTTGGCATTTTTAGTCCATCGCAGTTTATAGGTCTTTTCCATTATTTAAGTAACTCTTCAACAGCAGAAAAAACTTCATCTTCATCTAGTAAATCACCATTTTTTATATCTTCTTCTGCAAAAGAGAGTAGTTTTAATAGTGAGATAGCATTTTTCATATTTTCATAACTTTGTGGGTCTTGTATGACTGCCTTTGCTTCACCATTCTGGGTGATAATCATAGGTCTGTGTGTCTCATTTATCTGTTTTAGTACATCAGCAGCTCTACTTTTTAAGTAGGTTATGGGTTTTATATCATTTGTTATTTGCATAATAACTCCTTCGGTTTTAATATGGTACCATATTTAGGCTTATGTTATTTTATATTATTACTAAAATAATTTGGAATGGTTACCAGTTCTTACAAGGGAAAGTTCTAGTATATTGTTATCAATTTTATAGATGAGAAGCAGATCAGGTTTTACATGACACTCTCTACATCCAAGATAATTGCCTATGAGTTTGTGGTCTTTGTACTGTTCTTCAAGAGTATCACCCTTGGCTAATGTTGAGATGACCGTTTTAAGTGCTTCTTTTTCTTGCGTGGTCAGCTTCTTATAGTCTTTTTTAAAAGAAGATACTCTAAAGATGCTATACACTTAGCTATCCAAGTCATCAAAGAGTGCATCTACACTGGAAAACGTTTCACCTTTTTTTTCATCAAGCTCTTTAAGTGCTTTTTTTGTTTGGGCATTGGGTATCTTTACTTCAAAAGGCAGACCTTTGTTTAATACTATCATACTGTTAAATACACCTATAGCCTGAGAATAACTCATTCCCATCTGGTCTAGTATCTGTTTTGCTTTGTGGTAGTTTGTCTCTTCTACTCTTATGGTTGTTTGTGTTTTCATGTTTTACCTCACTATTTGCATTATTATATCCCAAATCACATACAAATGCAAGGCTATAGATACGGAAGTGGAGAGTTTACTTCCATCACAATTACGACTTTTTTCTGGTATCACAGCTCCAGCTGTGATGCTATATATCAGGATATGAGCTTTATGGAGAAAATTGATACTGATAGAAGTTCAACAACTGGAGCTGTTGAACGAGCTAAATACCATAGTTTATAGCTTGCATCTACAACACAAGTGGGTTGAAGTAGGCATTACACCTCGGGAGAGGTATAACGAGTTAAATACTGTAATAACTTTTTATCTTCATCATCTTTAATAACTCTAGTTGGAATGATATAGAAAATATTTGGTGCTGTATAGAGTAGATAAAAATCT
>JAGGRU010000404.1 GCA_021159425.1 Sulfurovum sp. | reverse complement strand
GATCGCTCTTAGTAAAGAGATCAAACACTTACTTAAAGAGGTGCAGAAAGAGTATAAAGACGTAGTACTTGAAGTTTATACCGATACTTCCATATGGATCAAAAACAGACTTAACCTTGTCTCCTCCAACATTCTTTTTGGTCTGATACTGGTTTTTTTGGCACTCTTTATGTCTGTAAACTATAAGATCGCACTTGTCGTTGCCATAGGAATACCTGCAAGTTTTATGATCACCTTGATCTCTGCAGATATGATCGGTTACAGTTTGAATATGTTGACCCTTTTGGGTGCACTTATCGCACTGGGTATGCTGGTTGATGAGGCTATTGTTGTGGCAGAAAATATTTACAGGCATATGGAAATGGGTAAAACACCACGTGAGGCTGCCATAGACGGTTCTGTAGAAATGTTCCCTGCGGTGCTTACGGCAACACTTACTACGGTATTTTCTTTCTTGCCGCTTCTCATACTTTCCGGCGAAATGGGTATGTTCATGAAAGTATTACCGGTCATGATCTCCATTTTGCTCGTCTCTTCTTTGTTTGAAGCATTTTATTTTTTGCCGCTGCACTCCAAAGAGTTATTCTCCATGAAAGATACAAAAGCAGATCATGACAGAAATAACTTTTGGGTTAGACTTGATGTACAGTATGAAAAGTTGCTACAAACATTATTAAAAAGAAAAAAGCGTTCCCTGTTTTTACTCATAGTATTTATTCTCTTATCCACTGTAGGCATGTTTAGTATCACGAAGTTTAAACTTTTTCCTGAATTTGATTCGACTCAAATATATTTGAGTGGAAAGATAGATGTAAATTCCAAACTGGAAGATACTGAAAAATATGTGACCGATCTGGAGCATAAACTTTTAGCATATTATCGAAGTCAGGGAGACGGTAAAGGAGAAGTTTCTTCCATCACATCCATCATAGGATTGCTTTTCAATTCAGATCAGACCTTTGAAACGGGTAACAATCTTTTTCATATTTTTATTAACTTACATGAAAAAGCAGCAGAGAATTTTTTTGATACTTATTTAAATCCCATATTCTCTTTAGAGTATGACGGTACCGATATGATCAGAGAGAAGAAAGCACAGGAAATTGCAAAAGATACGCAAAAAAATGTCATTGAAGCATTTAGACAGTTGAAGTTACCCAATGGAGAAAAGCTTTTTTCAGAGATCAATATTTTTGTTCCTCAAACAGGGATAGTAGGACATGACATAGAGATCGGTTTTAATGGACTAGATGAAAAACAACAACTTCAAGCCATTAATGAACTTAAAAAAACACTCTCAGGCATAGAAGGTGTTTTTGATGTGACTGACAATGCAAAAGAGGGTGTGCAGGAGTTAAAACTTCGTGTGAACGAATACGGTCAAATGCTGGGTTTCTCTGAAGCATATGTGACCTCTGTTTTAAAAGGTTCTTTTTTAAAAGGTGAATACGGGAAAATGTTTGATGACAAGGGTTTGATACGTGTACGTATAGAAGATCCAAATAAAGACAGTGAGCTTAAAATAAGATCAGTACAACTTACAACACCGGACGGACAGTCGGTGGTAAGACTGGATGAGATCTGTGATTTTTTATACAAAAAATCTTACGTCAAGATCTTTAAAGAAGATGCTGACAGAGTACGTACCGTGATAGCAAGAGTAGAGAGTAAGACCATATTGCCAACAGAAGTGATGAAAAAGGTAAAACCTCTGCTTGCAAAGTTTGAAAAAGAGGGTATAAAAGTCATTATTAAAGGTGAAGAGAAAGAGAATAATAAAATGAAAAAAGAGATGAGTCAGGCGGCACTTATCGCTATGTTCCTCATCTTTATCTCATTGGTATGGATGTTCAACTCTTTGGTCTTGCCTCTTATCATCATATCTACCATCCCTCTTTCTATTGTCGGAGCACTTGTGGGGACCTATATCATGGGAATCAACTTAACTATGCCCGGAGTCATGGGTATGATAGGACTTGCCGGGGTTGTAGTAAATGACGGTTTGATCATGCTTAGTTTTATAAAAAATACCAAAAATCAAAGTGAAATGATGGAAAAAGCAGGACATAGGCTCAGACCGATCCTGCTGACTTCTATTACTACGGTACTCGGGCTTTCAAGTATGATCTTTTTTGCAAGCGGACAAGCGCTTATCATTCAACCGATGGCGATCTCTTTGGGCTTTGGTATTGCCTGGGCCACGGTGCTGAATCTTTATTATGTACCATTGATGTATTCGGTCATATATAAAGTAAAAGAACATTAACAAGGAACATTAACATTGTTTGGTTATAATATTTTTCTTTAGAAAAAGTAAGAACTTAGTAAATAGGAAATAGATGTTAAGTGCCGTTGAAAGAAAAATAGAACAGTTTGTATCTGATCTGAACGATAAAGAAGTTTCAGCTCTTTATACCAAGTTGCCCCATGGAAAAAGACTGCGTGCAAAACTCATTTTAAAGATTGCCGGTTCCAGTCTGTCAGTTGTGAAAACAGCAGCGATCGTTGAAATGATCCATGCGGCAAGTCTTCTGCATGATGATGTCATAGATGACGCCTATACCCGACGTAACAAACCTTCCATCAATGCACTTTATGGAAATAAAACAGCCATTATGCTAGGGGATATCCTCTATTCTAAAGGCTTTTTTGAGTTAAATAATATTTCTCCTGAAATATCGAAAATAGTATCCAATGCGGTTATTCAACTTAGCCTTGGTGAGCTTAAAGATGTTTCACTTTCCAAAACATTCAATTTGGATAAAAATATTTATCTTGAAATGATTTACCAGAAAACGGCTTCTCTCATAGAAGCAAGTGCCGGTGCTGCTGCAGTGCTTGCAGGTAAACCTAAAGATGCCTATATGACATACGGAAGAAATCTTGGTTTGGCATTTCAAATGATAGATGATCTCCTTGATATTACTTCAGACTCTGCAACACTTGGAAAACCTGCTTTGCATGATTTTGTAGAGGGTAAAACAACATTGCCGTATATCTATCTTTATGAAGAATTGGATGATGCCGGTAAAACAAAACTTCGTTCACTTCACGCAAAAGTGTTACATGAAAACGAACAAGCTTGGATACTGGAAGAGATGAGAGAACATCAAATCATAGAAAAATCATATTTCGAAGCGAAAGAACTTATAGATGAAGCTATCGACTTAATGAACACTCATGGTGAAGAAGCACTTTCAGGCATTGCCAAAGAGATGATAGAGAGGGATTTTTAATGTATTACCAAATTGTAAGTTTTTCCCATAAAAGTTGTGACCAGTCAATGAGAGAGAAGTTGGCATTTTCCAATGATGAAGAGAAAAAAGTTTTTTTAGACCAACTGGTAGGATTTGAATTTGTGTATGAAGCTTTTGTGATCTCTACCTGTAACCGCGTAGATATAGTCATGGCGACAAGGGATAACTTTTCATCTTACCATGCAGTCTTGGGACTGATGAGTCAAAAGTCCGAATTGAATTTTTATGAGCTTAAAACAAATGCACAGCGTTATGATGATGAAGAGGCAGTAGAACAGATTTTTTCTGTGGTTTCTTCATTGGATTCGTTGGTCATCGGTGAATCACAAATTACAGGACAGGTAAAAGATGCATTTAGATTTTCTCATAAAAATGAGACAGCCGGACGTAAACTGAACCGTGTACTCTCTTACTCAGTGAAGTGTGCGGCAGAAGTGAGAAATGCAACAAATATTTCACAAAATCCTATTTCCATCGCATCAGTTGCAGTTGCTCAGGCACACAAGCTTTTGGGTGACAACATGCAGGGGATGAAGGGGATTGTCGTGGGTGCCGGAGACATGGGTGTACTTGCAGCAAAACACTTGCTTAGAGTAGGGTGTGATGTTGTACTTATTGGCCGTGACCTTGAAAAAACCCAAGCAGTTGCGGACTCTTTGGGTGAAAATGTAAAAGCAGATACTATAGATACTTTAGCAAAATACCTTAACCGATACCGACTTCTCTTCTCTGCTACTTCATCAAAAGAGACGGTTATTACAAGAGAGATGATAGAGAATGAAACATTGCCAAGACACTGGTTTGACATGGCGATCCCCCGTGATATAGAAGATATGGATCTGGATAAGTTACATCTTTTCCGCATCGATGATCTGCGAAATATTTCAAACGACAACCATGCATTGCGTGAAGAACATGCAGTCAGAGCAGCTGAAATAGTAGCGAAGTATAAAGACGAGTTTTATGCATGGCTTAGAGCACTCTCTGTAGAACCGGTGATCAAGCAGATGAGAGAATATGTCTCCGAATCCATAGATAAAGAGATGTCCAGAGCCATACAGAAAGGTTTTGTACCCGCAGAACATGAAGACAATATGCGAAAAATGGCAGAGCAAATGTTTAAACGTTTTCTGCATGACCCGACACAAAATCTTAGACACTCTTCTGTAGAGAATAAAAATGCAAACTGTATTGAAGCGGTGAAAAGAATGTTCAATATAGATACAGAAAATATGGACCTGAAACAATACAAAAATGACCATCATACAAAAGGATACACTGCGTGAGATTTTCAAGAATATTAATTCCTACAACAAAAGAAACCCCAAATGATGCTACGTTGGCAAGTCATATCTACCTTATACGCGGAGGATTCATTCAGTCTGTAGGCGGATCCGGACTTTATAACTTTTTACCATTGGGAAAAAAAGTATTGGATAAAGTACGTGCTATTGTTAAAGACGAGTTGGACAAAGCAGGCTGTCAGGAAGTAAGTTTGAGTTTTGTCACTCCTGCCGCACTCTGGCAAGAGAGTGGACGTTTTGAAAAATATGGTAAAGAACTTTTGCGTTTTAAAGACCGTAAGAACAATGACTTCATTTTAGGACCTACACATGAAGAGATGATGGTGAATCTTGTAAGACAAACAGTCAAAAGCTATAAGCAGCTGCCACTCAATTTGTATCAGATAAATCTTAAGTTCCGTGATGAGATCAGACCTCGTTTTGGTCTTATGCGTGGACGTGAGTTTTTAATGAAAGACGGGTACAGTTTTCACTCGTCTGTAGAAGATATGAAACGAGAGTTTGATCTTATGGAAGAGACTTACAAGAAGATCTTTACCCGTTTAGGATTGAAGTTTAGAGTGGTTGAAGCAGACTCCGGTGCTATTGGCGGTTCAGGATCCAAAGAATTCATGGTACTTGCAGACTCAGGTGAAGACACGATCGTTGTTTGTGACAACTGTGAGTATGCTGCGAATGTTGAAGCTGCGGTTCGTAAAGAAAAAGTTTGTGAAGCAGAAGCTCCGGAAGCAGTATTTGCAAAGTTCCATACACCAGATACAAAAACCATAGAAGCGTTAAGCAAATTTTTCCATGTTGACCCCTATTACCTTGTTAAAACAGTGGCTAAAAAAGCACTTTATGATGAAGGTAAAAGTGAAGTTGTACTCTTTGCCTTAAGAGGTTCAGATGAACTGCAAATAGTGAAAGCCTGTAATGCAGTAAATGCAAATGACCTGGTTGACATTACAGAAGATGAACTTGCCAATGCAGGTTTGATCGCCGGTTATATGGGTCCAACAGTAGTGCCTGAAGGCCTAAAAGTTGTATTTGACACTAACTTAAAAGATGCATCTTCTATGATATGCGGAGCCAATGAAGAAGATCATCATCTCATCGGTAACTCTTTTGTCGGCGTTGAAGCAGACTATCACGATCTGGTTGCAGTACAAGAGGGTGATCTCTGTAGCTGTTGCGGAGAGCCTATGCGATATACAAAAGGTATAGAAGCAGGGCATATTTTCCAACTTGGAACGCAATATTCAGAACCGCTTGGTGCAAATTTTTTAGATGAGAATGGTAAGGCACAGCCAATGGTCATGGGAACGTATGGTATTGGTGTGAGTCGTCTGCTTGCAGCGATCATTGAACAAAATCATGATGACAAAGGGTGTATCTGGACAAAAGAGTCTGCACCTTTTGATCTGCAAATTATTATCTCCAATATTAAAGATGAAGATCAGGTGGCTTTAGGTGAAAAACTTTATGCGCTCATGCTTGAAAAAGGTGTTGATGTACTTTTGGATGAGAGAAAAGATCGATTTGGTGCTAAAATGAAAGACTATGAACTTCTTGGTGTTCCTCATGCGGTGGTCATAGGTAAAAAACTCTCTGATGGTCTGGTTGAGTTTGTAACCAGAGATGGTATGGTAAAACAGGAAACCTCTGTAGATGCCATAGAAAATATCTTGCTGAAAAGGTTTTAACTTATGTTTTTTGCGATTCCCTTTTTTCTTTTAGAATTGTACCTGTCCCTTAAAATGGGAGAAACCATAGGTTTCCTGTGGTCCGCCATTTGGATAGTTGCAACAATACTTATTGGAACTGTTCTTCTTCAGAATTCTCCTAATGCCATTATGAGTCAAATGCAGTCTGTTCAAAAGGGAAAACTCAATCTCAAAAAGTTCCAGGATGCAAGTATGTCTTACTTCATTGGGTCTATTTTACTTATAGTCCCCGGAGTGCTTAGTGATTTTGTAGGTGTTGTTGCATTGGCTTACACAGTTTATTTACATTTTATTGCTAAAATCACACCCGAACAAACAAATAATTATACAAAAAAAGGAGATAATGATGTCATTGATGTCGAAATTATTGACGAGCACACTGATCGTATCGATCGCTCTTAATGCTGGCTCAACGCCGGACAATAAAACACTGTTAAAATATATTAAAAAAAATGTGGTAAAAAACCCACAGGTTAAAGTTAATGGTATAAAGGTTTTAGAGACTAAAACACATAAAGATCTTCCCGGTTGGACTGTGATCCTGGCAACCATGAATTTGAACTATCAGAAAAAAGACATCAATGCTCCTGAAATGATGTTTGTAAAAGACGGACTGATCACAAGTCATTTGATCAATCAAAAAACAGGTAATGATTACAGAAATGAGATCAAACCTACCGTACCTAAAAGTATGTATAACAAAGATCATCTTCTTTTTGGTAACAAAGATGCAAAACATAAAGTATTGATCTTTTCAGACCCTCAATGTCCATTCTGTCAGGAAATTGTACCGGAGATCTTTAAAGCGGCAAAAGCAAACCCGACAAAACTGGCAGTTTACTATTATCATTTGCCATTGTTGAAACTTCATCCTGTGTCAGATGTTTTGACGCGTGTGATGCACGTGGCACAGCATGAGGGTAAAAATGATATGGTTGAAAAACTGTACAGTTTGAAGATCAACGCAGGTGAGACAGATGTGAAGAAAATACTTGCAGCAGTGAAAAAGCATGCAAATTATACGGTTACTCCAAAACAGATAGATGCTAAAAGTGTAAAAGCAGCAATACAAGCAGATAAAGATGCCGCAGGAAAAATGATGGTTTCTGGAACGCCGACTATTTACATTGATGGTGAGTGGGATAAAGTGAGAGATGGGTATGAGAAACTCATCAAGTAATTATTTCCGTAGGTTTGGTCCTACCAAACGTCAAGTCTCAATAGGTTATGCAGGGAAATTTAATTTTTAAAGCAGATTGAATTTTATTAAGACGTTTGGCACGGCCAAACCTACGATCATAAAATAAATATAAAGAAATATAGTGGAAAAAATAATCATAGCAACAAGAGCAAGTAACCTTGCTCTCTGGCAGGCGTATCATGTTAAAGAGAGAATTGAAACTTCCTTTCCGGAAGTGACAGTGGAACTCAATGAGATCACATCAAAGGGAGACCGGATCCTTGATAAGCCTTTGGCGCTTATAGGCGGTAAAGGTCATTTTACCAAAGAACTTGAAGATGAAATGCTTGAGGGGAATGCACACTTGGCTGTGCACTCACTCAAAGATGTTCCTACCTACATTCCGGAAGGTTTGGAGCTTTGTGCCATTACAACACGTCAGGACCAGAGTGATGTTCTGCTTTCTCATACTTATAAAAGTTTAGATGAGCTTCCTCTTGGAGCAACAGTAGGTACAACATCTTTGAGAAGACGTATGCAACTCCTTGAGAAGCGTCCTGACCTTGTAGTGAAAGAACTTAGAGGAAATGTGAACACAAGACTCAGAAAGCTTAAAGAGGGGCAGTATGATGCCATTATCCTGGCATACATCGGTCTCTATAGACTTGACCTCTTGAAAGATATTCCTTTTGTAGAGAAGCTGGACTTTTTCATACCTCCGATGGGGCAGGCAGCACTTGGTATAGAGATCGTATCTTCGAATGACAGAATACGTGAAATAGCCATGACACTGAACGATGAAAACTCTTTCATCTGTACAAAACTGGAGCGTGACTTTGTCTCTGCCATTGGAGCAGGGTGTTCAGCTCCTGTAGCGGTTAATGCTGTTATAGATGGAGACAGCATTACAGTAAAAGCTATGTTGGGTTACCCTAATGGTACAAACATCATGCATAAAGAACTTACTTCAACTCTGTCTGAATGTGATCTACTAGGTCTTCAACTGGCAGAAGAGATGATTGCTGACGGTGCATTGGATATTCTTGCAAAAGCAGAAGAGATC